>NZ_JBPYCR010000002.1:0-185871 GCF_051846915.1 Virgibacillus sp. W0181 | reverse complement strand
TTTTTATTGTGCGCCAGGCATGGCGACTATCTAGGTGGTGAAAGTCCACTGTGGAGGTACACATCAACCAGCCACTAGAGAAGCGCAAGGCGCTTGCCGTGAGGCAAGAGCTGAAGGAAGCGTGTATCAAAATCTTGGCCCGACGAACAGAAATCTGATATCAAGGCTTTATGGAAGGATAAGGCTCCAATACAAGTCGAAGTCCAAAAGATGTGCGTAATTCTATAAAGTAAATCAGACGGGTAAAAGAGGAAAGATAGTCGTCTTACCCTGGGAGATCTCGCGAACAGTTGAGGAGTCCCCTAATAAGAAAACTGGTCGAAAAAGGTTTATCGTGAGAAGTCAGCCGAAGCCATAGTAATGATGCAAATCATGAAGGGCTGAACGATTTATAGTGTTTCTAACGCCATAGATGCGTGAGAGATAAACTTCAGAATATGTTAATGAGGAAAGTATGAGCGTATCTCAAAGGATACTCAAAAGAGAAGTGTCTCTCATTACAGAAAGGACCGGGAAGAAACGAGTATGGAACTTTTAGAGGAAATTCTAAGTAACAATAATATGAATGAAGCCTACAAACAAGTGTATCGAAATAAAGGTGCAAGTGGTGTAGATGGCGTAGCGATTGATGACCTAGCACATCATCTCTACAAACATAAAGATGAACTGCGAAGCCAAATCCGGAAAAGAAAGTATCAACCAATGCCTGCGCTACGAGTGGAGATACCCAAAGACAATGGCAAGATGCGTAAACTAGGTATTCCAACGGTCGTGGATAGGGTGGTACAACAGGCTATCAGCCAAAAACTTAGCCCTATATTTGAAAAGCAATTCAGCGAATATAGTTTTGGCTTCAGGCCAAGAAGAAGTTGCGAAATGGCAGTGACTCAAGCGCTGGAATATATGAATGATGGATATAGTTGGTTAGTGGATATTGACTTGGAAAGGTTCTTTGACACAGTTCACCATGATAAGCTGATGAGGATTATTTCTCACACCATTAAAGATGGCGATGTCATATCTCTTATCCGAAAATACCTTGTAAGTGGTGTCATGGTCAATGGAAAATATGAAGATACACCAATCGGAACACCGCAAGGTGGGAACCTTAGTCCGCTTTTAAGTAACATCATGTTGAATGAGCTGGATAAGGAACTAGAATCAAGAGGGCTGCACTTCGTTAGATATGCAGATGATAGTATCATCTTTGTTAGAAGTGAAAAAGCAGCAAATCGTGTGCTGGCTTCTATTACGAAATTTATTGAAAAGAAGCTAGGATTGATTGTGAACATGGAGAAGAGTAAAATTTCCCGTCCCGGAAAAACAAAATTCTTGGGATTTGGATTCTACTATGACTCAAATAAAAAGAAATATCAACCAAGACCACATCAGCAATCCATTCAGAAATTCCAAAGAAGGCTTAGACAACTAACCAAACGCAACCATAGCATATCTTTGGATGAGAGAATCATTAAACTAAAGCAAGTCATCCAGGGATGGATTAACTATTTCAAAATAGCCAACATGAAATCGACACTTGGAACAATAGATGCAAAATTGCGCTCTAGAATTCGAGTTATTATTTGGAAACAGTGGAAGAACAATAAAAAGAGAATAAAATCTCTTGTACAACTTGGAATTCCAGAGGAGGAAGCCAAAGGCTTAACCTATTGTCGAAAAGGTTATCGATTCATAGGACTATCAAAAGTGGTCCATAAGGCTTTATCCAACAAACGCCTAAGGCAAAGAGGAATTCCCTTTGCCCTAGACCACTATCTAAAAGTACACACTGTAATATAAATCGAACCGCCGTATACGGAGCCGTTTGTACGGTGGTGTGAGAGGGGTGGAAAATTATTTAATTTTCTCCTCTACTCGATTGAGAGAAAAAACATGAAAAGTTAATACAGTTCATAATTATGAGTGTAACAGTTTTCTGACGATTACCCATTTACTTAGAAATTTAAGAGGAAATGAAAGTGAAAACTGATAAAAACAAACAAAAGGATTGACCTCTTATAGGTAAATAAGCTAAACTCTAACTAGATTTAAAATTGTACTATTATTTTTCAATAACCGTATGTAACAGATTATGCTATGATTAATTCTGTCTTATTTCGGGTATTGATAAAAATGGATTAAATGTACAATGGCGTATGAATCAAACACAACTGTAGTGTTCGCACCACCCAGGTAGCAGTTAAACAAAGGGTTTTGCCATGCTGACTAGATTCAATAGATGTCCAGCTAAAAAATAAGAATTAGAAACGAAAGGAAGAGGTGACCATTTTGAAACATGTACTTGAAAATGTTGAGAATCAATTCGAAATGTTCCAAGTTCTGAATGAAGATGGGGAGATAGTAAATAAAGAAGATGATCCGAACCTGTCTGATGAGGAATTAAAAGAGCTTATGAGAAGAATGGTGTATACAAGAGTGTTGGATCAACGCTCCATTGCTTTAAATAGACAAGGTCGTCTTGGTTTTTATGCACCGACTGCTGGGCAGGAAGCGGCACAGATCGCCAGTCAATTTGCGTTGGAAAAAGAAGATTTTATATTACCGGGATATCGTGATGTTCCGCAGCTGATATGGCACGGTCTACCTTTATACCAGGCATTTTTGTTTTCAAAGGGACATTTTCACGGTAACCAGATGCCTGAAGGTGTTAACGCATTAAGTCCACAAATTATTATTGGTGCTCAGTATGTACAAGCGACCGGAGTAGCTCTTGGCATGAAATTAAGACAAAAAAAATCTGTTGCCGTTACATATACGGGTGATGGCGGTACATCCCAAGGGGACTTTTATGAAGGAATCAACTTTGCAGGAGCATACAAAGCGCCGGCAATTTTCTTTGTTCAAAACAACTTTTTTGCAATATCCGTACCAGTTGATCAACAGACAAATGCGAAAACATTGGCACAAAAATCTGTAGCTGCTGGAATTGAAGGGTTTCAAGTAGATGGAATGGACCCTTTAGCAATGTACGCTATTACAAAGCATGTTCGTGAACGTGCTATTGAAGGGGAAGGTCCAGCTTTAATAGAAGCAGTTACTTATCGTTATGGACCGCATACGATGGCAGGGGATGACCCAACCCGCTATCGGACGAAGGATTTGGATTCAGAGTGGGAGAAAAAAGATCCAATCGTCCGTTTCCGTGCGTACTTGGAAGCGAAAGATTTATGGTCAGAGGAAGAAGAAAACAAAGTGATTGAAGATGCAAAAGAAGATATTAAAGAGGCAATTAAAGAAGCTGACAAATATCCAAAGCAAAAGGTGACCGATCTGATTGGGAATATGTTTGAAGAACTTCCTTATCATCTTCAGGAGCAAATGCAGGAATATAAAGAAAAGGAGTCGAAGTAAATCATGGCACAAATGACAATGATTCAAGCGATTACAGATGCGATGCGCACAGAATTAAAAAATGACGAAAATGTGCTTGTTTTCGGCGAGGATGTAGGGAAAAACGGAGGTGTATTCCGGGCTACTGAAGGGTTGCAAGACGAGTTTGGCGAAGGCCGTGTTTTTGATACTCCTTTGGCGGAATCAGCGATTGGAGGCCTTTCCATTGGTCTTGGACTACAAGGGTTTCGACCGGTACCGGAAATTCAATTTTTTGGATTTGTCTATGAGGTAATGGATTCCATTAATGGTCAAATGGCCCGTATGCGTTATCGTAGCGGCGGCACACATACATCCCCAATCACGATTCGCTCTCCATTTGGGGGAGGCGTACAAACACCTGAGTTACATGCGGACTCACTCGAAGGATTAATTGCTCAACAGCCTGGAATTAAAGTAGTTATCCCATCGACTCCTTACGATGCAAAGGGTCTTCTAATAGCGGCCATACGCGACAATGATCCGGTCTTGTTTCTGGAGCATATGAAGTTATATCGTTCCTTTAGAGGGGAAGTACCGGAAGAAGCATATACAGTAGAGCTTGGAAAAGCAGATATTAAGCGAGAAGGTAAAGATGTAACACTGATCGCTTATGGCGCGATGGTTCATGCGTGCTTAAAAGCTGCAGACGAGCTGGAAAAGCAAAACATCGAAGCTGAAGTAATTGACCTTAGAACTGTTTCTCCAATAGACATTGAAACGATTATAGAGTCGGTAAAAAAGACGAATCGGGTAGTTGTAGTGCAAGAAGCACAGCGACAAGCCGGAATTGCATCAACCGTTGTTTCGGAAATTCAAGAACGCGCTATTTTGCATCTTGAAGCACCGATACTCCGCGTGACAGCACCAGACACCGTTTATTCATTTGCGGCTGCTGAAGAAGTATGGCTTCCGAACCACAAAGATATTATGAACAAAGTGGATGCAGTTATTAACTTTTAAATAAGCTTACGATAGGAGGTATTTATGATGGCATATGAATTTAAGCTACCTGATATTGGAGAAGGTATCCATGAAGGTGAAATTGTAAAGTGGTTCATTAAAGAAGGCGACGAAATTAAAGAAGATGATCCGCTTTGCGAAGTTCAAAATGATAAATCAGTAGTAGAAATCCCATCACCTGTTGATGGTACCGTTGAGAAAATTCATGTTGGTGAAGGAACGACAGCGGTTGTAGGAGATGTCCTTGTAACTTTTGATGCAGAAGGATATGAATCCGAGGACTCGTCAGCAGAAGAAGTTGATGAATCGGAAGAGAATACGGCGGAATCATCAACTACAGAACAAGAAGAAAAGCAAGAAACAAAAGAACAACCGAAACAAGAAGAAAAAAGTGATGACGATGCAACGGATGATAAACGGGTCATCGCAATGCCGTCGGTTAGAAAGTATGCACGGGATCAAGAAGTCGATATTAGGCAAATTTCAGGAACAGGGAAAAACGGACGTGTGTTAAAAGAAGATGTTGATGGATACTTAAGTGGAGACCAGCAATCTGAAACAACAGATGCTGGAACAACGAAAAAAAGCTCGGAAGAAAAAGCTCCTCAAATTCCAAAGGGAGACTATCCGGAAACTCGCGAAAAAATGAGCGGAATCCGTAAAGCGATCGCCAATGCAATGGTAAATTCCAAAACAAAAGCACCTCATGTGACATTAATGGATGATGTGGATGTAACAGAACTCGTCGCACACCGCAAACAATTTAAAGAGGTTGCATTGGAACAGGATATTAAATTAACGTATTTACCTTATGTCGTCAAAGCGTTAATTTCTGCATCCAAAAAATATCCAATGATGAATACAGCAGTTGATGATGAAACAAATGAAATTGTTCATAAGCATTATTATAATATTGGTATTGCAGCGGATACGGAAAAAGGACTACTCGTGCCAGTTGTTAAAGATGCAGATCGCAAGTCTATATTTGAAATATCCAAAGAGATTAATGAGTTGGCAGAAAAAGCACGTAGTGGTAAAATAGCATCTGAAGAGATGAGTGGAGCATCAAATACGATTACAAACATTGGATCTGCAGGAGGACAATGGTTTACGCCAGTTCTTAATTATCCGGAAGCGGCGATACTAGGTATCGGACGGATTGCAGATAAACCGGTTGTTCGTAACGGAGAAGTAGTAGTGGCTCCGGTACTTGCTTTATCACTAAGCTTTGATCATCGTATTATTGACGGTGCTACAGCACAATTAGCGCTCAATCAAATAAAAAGATTACTAAATGACCCACAATTAATCATGATGGAGGCGTAATGCATGGTAGTAGGAGATTTTCCAATTGAAGTAGACACATTAGTAGTTGGCGCAGGCCCAGGCGGATATGTAGCAGCTATTAGAGCTGCACAACTCGGCCAGAAGGTGACCATTGTCGATAAGGGAGATTTAGGTGGCACGTGTTTAAATGTCGGTTGTATTCCATCTAAAGCCTTGATACAGGCAGGGCACATGGCCGATAATGCCCATGGAAGTGAAGAACTAGGAATTACAACGGAAAAGGTAAATGTCGATTTTTCCAAAGTACAGGAATGGAAAGGAAAGGTTGTCAATCGCTTAACGTCCGGAGTAGAGAGCCTCTTAAAAGGAAATAAGGTGGACATTGTCAAAGGTGAAGTGTATTTTGTTGATAATACACATGTAAAAGTAATGGATGAAAAGAATTCACAAACGTACACATTCAAAAATTGTATTATTGCCACAGGCTCATCGCCAATTGAAATTCCGAGCTTTCCGTTTTCGGATCGTGTATTGGATTCAACCGGCGGCTTGAATTTAAAAGAAATACCGGAAAAACTTGTCGTAATTGGCGGTGGTTATATCGGTACAGAATTGGGTTCAGCGTATGCCAATTTTGGTACGAAAGTAACGATTCTCGAGGGCGAAAAAGATATTCTTGGTACATTTGAAAAACAAATGACACAGATTGTTAAAAAACGTTTAAAGAAAAAAGATGTTGATATTATAACAGAAGCGATGGCTAGTGGCGTAGAAGAAACAAAAGATGGTGTAAAAGTAACATATAAAGTAAACGACAAGGAAGAAACGATTGAAGCGGATTACGTATTAGTTACTGTCGGTAGACGCCCAAATACAGAAGAGCTTGGTCTTGATCAAGTTGGTGTTGAAGTCGATGATAAAGGTCTAATCAAAATAAATAAGCAATGCCGAACAAATGTTGATAACATCTATGCAATCGGTGATATTGTTGAAGGGCTTCCACTGGCACATAAAGCTTCCTATGAAGGTAAAGTTGCTGCAGAAGTAATCAGTGGCCAAAAATCTGAAATAGATTATCTTGGTATGCCAGCTGTTGTGTTTTCTGATCCAGAAATGGCTTCAGTCGGTTATACAGATAAGGAAGCAAAAGATGCTGGTTACAATGTAAAAGCTTCTAAGTTTCCATTTGCTGCTAATGGTCGTGCACTATCCTTAAATGATAGTGATGGGTTCTTGAAGCTTATTACACGAGAAGAGGATGGGCTTGTCATAGGCGCCCAAATTGTTGGGCCTAATGCCAGCGACATGATAGCAGAAATCGGCTTAGCAATTGAAGCTGGTATGACAGCGGAAGATATAGCGTTAACGGTTCATGCGCATCCGACACTAGGCGAAATTACAATGGAAGCTGCAGAAGTTGCTTTAGGAACGCCGGTTCATATGCTGTAACTGACAAAGATTCGATAAAGAGAGCTGTAACAATTCACAGCTCTCTTTTCGTTTTTGTGGTTTATATATTACGGATGAATAGAACATAGTCATAAGAAAAAAACATGAATAAGCTACATTACATCGGGGTGAATGACTTGAAACGTTATGTATTGTTATACTGCTTACTGTTCGTATTAGTCGCTTGCAGTGGACAAACTGATTCGAATGAGAATGCTAATGAAGACGTAGCTGTTGAGGAACAGGAACAAGAACAAGAGCAACAGGCAGACAAAGCAGAGGACCAACAAGATGAACAGGAAAATGCTGATCCATCGGCTAAACAAGGTAACGAAGAAGGGCAATTGGAAGAGAAAGAAAGAAATATTGAACCGAAATATACATTAAATAATAAAACATGGTCTGTCGAACCATTGAATGAAGAGATAAACGAACAAGTAGTTTTGTTAACCATTGACGATGCACCAGACAAGTATGCACTGGAAATGGCAAACACACTGAAAGAATTGGACGCTCCAGCTATCTTTTTTGTGAACGGTCATTTTTTGGAAACCACGGAAGAAAAAGAAATATTAAAGAAGATTCATGATATGGGATTTGAAATTGGCAATCACACATATAGCCATCAACAGCTTTCCGATTTATCTGAAGAAGAACAAAGAGAAGAAATTATCCGTGTAAATGATATGGTTGAAGAAATCATTGGAAAGCGTCCGAAATATTTTCGAGCTCCATTCGGAGTTAACACTGACTTTTCCAAACAACTGGCAAAGGAAGAAGGCATGATGCTGATGAACTGGTCGTATGGCTATGATTGGAATAAAGAGTATATGTCTAAAGAAGCAATAGCTGATATTAT
Source organism: Virgibacillus sp. W0181 (assembly GCF_051846915.1). Lineage (NCBI taxonomy): Bacteria > Bacillati > Bacillota > Bacilli > Caryophanales > Bacillaceae > Virgibacillus > Virgibacillus sp. W0181. The sequence continues at coordinate 177,923 of NZ_JBPYCR010000002.1, read as the reverse complement.
GGTAAATGCACCAGAGCTTGGAAATGGCGCAAATCTGTTAATGCATGATCGCGAATGGACGGAAGCGGCACTTGAGGATATTGTAAAAGGATTAAGAAATAAAGGTTATGAAACAATGGATCCATCCCTTATAGAAACAAAATAAAATGATTTTGTTAACATAAAATTAAATGTAACACACTAATTGTCATTGACCTCCTTAATGTGACATACTATAATGTATGTAACTACTTCTATAAAAATAAGGAGATGGACTTGATGGGTACAATCGTTTGTCAGGATTGTCAACAAATCATTAACCATTATGATGATGAAAAAGTTACGACACTCTATGGAACTTGCCCAAGTTGTTCACACAAAGAATAAAAACCGAAATGGAAAGAAGCTGTTGATTTATGACAGCTTCTTTTTTAGCATTGAATGAGAAAGGCTTTTCCCTTATCCACTGTAACAAGCCTGAATTAAATGGAATGCTTGCAACGTTGAATTAGTATGTATAGTGTATTAGTTAGAAAAAATATACAATGCTAAGGGGACGTGGATTCAAATGGAATGGAAAACAAGAGTAACCGAAATATTTAACATCGATTATCCGATTGTTCAAGGAGGGCTTGCCCACCTAGCATATGCCGATTTGGCTGCTGCGGTTTCCAATGCTGGAGGGTTGGGACAAGTAACAGCGATGAGTTTGCCTAACCCTGAGAAATTACGAGAAGAAATTCGTCGTGTAAAAACAATGACGTCAAAGCCATTTGGTGTAAATTTTGCTATTGGGCAGCAACGTCGCCCATATGAAGAAATGGTTGAGGTCGCCATTGAAGAGAATGCGCCTGTTATTTCTGTTACTGGTGGTAATCCTAAAGGTGTTCTGGATATGATTAAAGGGCATAAAGTTAAATCACTCGTTTTAGTTGCTGCAAGAAGGCAGGCGGAAAAAGCAGAAGAACTAGGTGCAGACGCGGTAATGGTCGTTGGACAAGAAGGTGGAGGACATATTGGACGTAGTGATACCGGGACGTTTGTACTGACGCCGCAAGTGGCTGAACATGTCTCGATCCCAGTATTGGCATCCGGTGGGATAGTAGATGGACGCGGATTAATGGCAGCACTTGCTCTAGGTGCAGAAGGAATTGAAATGGGAACAAGGTTTATTGCAACAAAAGAGTGTATAGCTGCACATGAATCATATAAGCAAGCAATTCTTGATGCGGATGAAAATGCAACTACCGTAATAAAAAGATCAATTGGGGCGCCTGCCCGCGCGTTGAAAGGGGCATGGACAGAACAGATTCTTGAAATCGAAACGGAAAAAAAAGGTTATGAGTCGATTAAAGATTACATTAGCGGGGAAGCGAACAAGCGATTTATACATGATGGAAAGGAAAATGAAGGATTTGGCTGGGCCGGTCAAGGTGCTGCAAGAATTAACGATGTCCCTACCGTCGAAGAATTGATTCAATCGATCGTTCAAGAAGCAGAATTAATAAGAAAAAGCTGGTCATAAAGGAAGATAGTTCAGATGACTAGGAAGATTTGCGACACTTTTTTTATGCTAATAATAGGTGCATTTTTGTTAAAGTGTGCCATAACTAAACTTTATGTTTGTAATGGAATACTGTTGACTTCCACTTCAGACGGACGCTTTGCTTGGGCGAGCGCTGAGCCGCTTCGTTGCTACGCTCATGCAAGGTCTCAGCTGTCTCGCTTTCCCGCAGCAAAGAAGACACCGTGAATGCGAATGCATGAGCGGATGTCGCACTTGTTCCCTGCGGGTGAAAGCGAAATGTATTTTCGGAGCGGTAAGGAATCACAATTCAAAATTATGTCACCGTCACAACTACTACACGTAAAAATAGTCAATTGGATTTCGCAAGTCTAATTCAGCTTAAAAGCAAGCTGATAAACTGGCATTAAACGTTCATAAATAGACTTCGCTTCATTTATGAAGGCAAGACCATCCTGAAGTAATGGATGATCAGAAGGATATTGTTTGCCAATGAGCAATTCCGATTTTTTAACGGTTTTAAAACGTGTCAAAGCCTCTGAGAGAACAGATTCATCCATTTCTTTCGCACCCTTTTTCATATGGTCCATCGAAATGAAAAAATCAGTTGGAATCATATTAGCAAGTTCTTGCTCATGTTCAATAAAAACATTGGCAATTTCACTTTTATTTGGTAATTCGTAAATGAATGCCAGCCAAATAAATACACGATCATTCCATAAGCCAACTTGAAAGTGAGGATGTTTTTTATACCCTCGTTTTTGATGGCTAAAAGCAGCCCAAGTATCCTCAGGTGCATTCTTCGTTCTCCGAGCATGACGAGCGATATGTAGATACATATCCTGATTCAGTTTATCAGATAAGTATGGAGAGAGTTGGTCTCCGATTATTTTGAACTTCGGTTGTATTCGTTGTTGAATAGCCTCCATTCTTTGTTCAAGCCCATCTATTTCAAATGTTTCAAAATCATTTTTAGAAAAGCCTTTAAAATCCATTGTATTCACCACTTTTTCAGTTGATTGTTTTATATCTTAATGTCATGTATTTACACTTTAAAGCTATCATTAATATAATTTTTTAGTCAAGTTTTAAACAAATCAACTTCTTCATATTTTTTATGTTTAATTTTCTTATGAGTTGGGGAATATTAGAATATACGAACAGGATGATTCTTGAACATAATATTAATTGCTTCATATATATATATAAAAATTCATTTAAAGGTGTGAATCCGATGAAATATGTGATGGAGGCACTCAGGCGTAAGGAAGATCAAGAACGATTGCCGGTCATTCGATTGGAAATTGACTATGAACTGGCTACACTTTTCGAAGCTATTCAGACAGCAGATACGGTGAAAATGATTAAATCGAAAGAACGACTGGGTCAATTACGCTCCCAACTATTAAAAATAGAAAATGAATCTTAATATTAACAGCTTCCATATGTATTTATTTCGTTTAATCAATACATATGAAAGCTGTTTTTTTGTGCAGCGATTTTATAAACAATGACGAACCTCGTTAATTTTGCTACAATTTATAAAGGGAGGCGCTGGGATATGGAGCAGAGTACGATGGAGTATATATATAACAAGGCAAAATCATGGATATTAGAAGCTGGAGATACGATAAGAAATAAAATGAATGATGGATTGATCATTGATATTAAATCGGGACCGAAAGATTTAGTAACGGATTTAGATAAAGAAACGGAACAATTTTTTGCAAAACGGATTAAAGAAGAGTTTACGGACCATCTTATAATTGGAGAAGAGGGGTACGGAGATCATGTTACTTCACTGGATGGGACGGTTTGGATTATTGATCCGATTGATGGAACGATGAACTTTGTTCATCAAAAAAGAAACTTTGCTATCTCTATCGGCATATACAAGGATGGGATTGGTGAAGTCGGATTGATATATAATGTTATGGAAGATGTGTTGTACAGTGCGACTCGTAATAGAGGTGCTTTTAAAAACGACGAAAAGCTTCCGGAACTGACGGATAATTTAATATTAGAAGAGTCGATCCTCGCATTAAACCATAATTGGCTATGTAAAAATCGGTTAATGGATGAAAATATTATGCAACAACTCGCAAAAAAAGTGAGAGGTACACGAACATACGGTTCTGCTGCGCTCGAATTTGCTTATGTTGCGGAAGGGATCATCGATGGGTATATTACAATGAGGCTCGAGCCTTGGGATGTAGCAGCAGGACTCATTATTGTTGGTGAGGTGGGTGGAGTTACAACGGATATTGAAGGGAATACTATTAATTTACTTAAAAGAAACTCTGTATTCACTGGTAATTCGATTATTCATCATAAAATTATAAATGATTATTTATTGCCAGGGAAAAAGTGACTTAAAGATGAAGTCACTTTTTTCGTTTCAAGACTAAGCCGTATCCCATGAATGCAAAACCGAGAAATAAAAATAATAGGACAAGCCAAATATTGCGAAATGCAATTGCAAAACCTGCAAAAGCAAACATGGAAATTACTAACATAGCCAATAACAGCATTGGGATATTTATTTTAGTCAACATTAGTCACCTCTTATTTCTTCCAATGAATAGTATATATTATTTAAACCACATATACAAAACAGAATAACTAGCGTGCAGTTAAAAGATTTAGTATGATAGGGTGGTGGATAATAGAAGAATTTAAATAGGATTTGGATGATGGAGGCTATAAATGGGTACTAATTTTAACATAATTTTTGAATGGATCGTCTCGAACTATGGAACGAATAACATTTTTTGGATCTTTTATTTGATGAATTTAATTTTGGCAATTATCGCTTATGAACTTGGATTTGCCCGGAAATTGCCAATTATTAAGACGGTAATAGTCTATATTTTATTGGCCCTTGGAAATTATATATTAACCGTATTCAGCCTACTGCAATTTCCTATTACGGAAACGTTAATCCTTATATCTATTGTGCTTGGGATTTACCGCTTCCGTCTATATCAACAGCGAAAAAGAAATAAATAAAAAAGGCGCTTTCATCAAATGGCTTAATAGTTTCAGCTATAAAGAAAAATGCTTAGGTTAAAATCTAAGCATTTTTTTAACGTAAATAATTAATTATTATAAAAAATTGTGCTGTTGAAACTATAAAATAAGAGTGCGAACCGCTGAGCGATTTGCACTTCTAATAATTAAAAATATTTTCCTCTAATAATTGTACTCCTTAATTAGGTTTTTCTTTGTTATAAGAAAGAAATATAAATGGAACATGTGTAAGCCATGCGCACGGGTAAATTCCGCTTTACAGTCTGTCCATTAAAACTAAATCAAGTCTTTTTTCTGTTTATTTTCTTTATAAAGTCGGAAGTTACCGGTAGCATGCCGCTTCTTAGTTTTTTCAGCTATTCGCCCTTTGCAAGGGGCGCATAGATACATATGCAGCCGTCGATTACGTAATCGTTTTGCTTGTAAACAATCGTCATTAATGTCTTCTATTTTATCGCATATTACACATTTTACATGCATTTGTTTCACCCTAACATAAAGAAAACTGTATTTTTATGTTAACATAATACAATTAATTATAGAAGTAGTACATATTTACGTTTCATTTCTTGCTTAATGGGTATTATAAAATAAAAAGGAGAAAGGGTGTTCACTTACAATGAAGAAACGTCATATCGCATCTATCGGGGCAGTATCTGTTGCCGCTGGATTATGGCTTAAAAATAAACGGAAAAATAATAATAAACGCTCAACACTGGAGCAGGCGGGAAAACCAGATCAAATTGAAAGTGAAGATCATGCTCAGTTGGAGAATGCAAAAATGGTATCCGAAGGCTCTCAATTCGGTGTTCAATATTACAATGAAGCGAAAGAGGCAAAAGATCTCCACAAAAAATTGAAATAATTATCTCATCATGATAATACAGATTTAAAGTACACATATTTATATTGTGTACTTTTTTTAATTCAATGTTTTTAAAAAAAATCATAAAAAAACCTTTATTGTGGATTTATTTTGTTTTAAAATATAAAATGATAGATTAGTGATTGCCGTATAATTGAAACAATTATCTCCGATTTAAAAAGGTAATTTGTTGTGATTAACTGAGCAATTGAACTGGTGTAAAAGAGGGAGGTACAAAATGAGAAAATTGGTTATTGTAGCAATCGGCGGGAATGCATTAGTAAAAGATAACAACCATCAATCCGTTCAAGATCAATATGAGAAAGTGTGTGAAACGGTTATCCAAGTCGCGGATATGGTTGAAGAAGGCTATGAAGTAGTTGTCACCCATGGAAATGGTCCGCAAGTAGGTTTTGGATTGCGACGTTCCGAAATAGCCAATGAAGTAAAAGGCATGGCAAATGTACCTCTTGTGAATTGTGTAGCAGATACGCAGGGTGGTATTGGGTATCAAATTCAACAGGCATTAGGAAATGAGTTCATTAAAAGAGGAATTACGAAAAAAGTAGCAAGTATGATTACACAAGTGGAAGTGAATCCGGACGATCCAAAATTTAAACACCCAAGTAAACCGATAGGCTCTTTTTATACGGAAGAGCAAACATCCGAACTTTTGAAAAAACATCCGGAATGGACAGTTATTGAGGATTCAGGCCGGGGTTATCGTCGGGTTGTTCCGTCACCGACTCCCACAAATATTGTGGAAAAAGACGCCATCAAATCGTTAATCGATTCCGGTTATGTCGTTATCGCTGCCGGGGGCGGGGGTATCCCGGTCATAAAAACGGAAGATAGCACGTATGCTGGTGTTGATGCGGTTATCGATAAAGATTTTGCTACGAGCCTTCTCGCTGAGCAGATTCATGCTGAAACATTAATCATTACAACAGGTGTTCCACAAGTGTATATTAATTTTGGGAAGGTAAATCAAAAAGCGTTAAAACAGATTACTGCAGATGAAGCAAGAAAACATATGCAAGATGGACAATTTCCGGATGGTAGCATGTTGCCTAAAATAAAAGCAAGCTTAAACTTCTTAGAACATAATGGGACGAACGTTATTATTACAAATCCGGAAAGCTTAAAAGAAGCGATGCATAAACAGACAGGAACACATATTACAAAATAAATTTGACAAAAACAGCAACATAGATATCGTTGCTGTTTTTGTGTGCAAAAAAGACTGTTACAGCTTAATTGCCCAGTTTGTAAAAATTAAGCGAGGCATTGTTTAATGTTCCCCAGACTGCTCTTCTTGAATATCTTCAAGCTGATCTTCTTCTTCATCGGACATATTCTTTTTATTTTCATCGGATTCTTCGGGTAACTTGTCGTTTATCGGTAAATCAGGCATATATCTTCCAATGATAGCAGCGAGTTCATCTATAACACCTCGAACCGGGTAGCCTTGCTGGATTTTGTCACCCATCCCCTGAAGTCTTGTCATTATGTCTCCATCCGCTATTACTACTGCTGTTTTTCCGTAAGGGTCATCCTGTAGAGCTTCTGTAACGGAAAACTTAATTGTACCTACACGCTGGCGGTCAATATCTGCATCAACATCGATTCCTACGACGGCATATGGACCAGCGACTACTGCCGCAGCATCTCGAACATATGGAACATCACTGGCAACCTCTGATAAATGTATGGCAATTTGTTCATTATCGAGATCATTATTATCCTCAGGATTGGAGTTCTTAACTTTAATAAAGCGATCTTCTTTATTTTGTTCCGGAAGTGTATTGTTATCTTGTTCCTGCTGACATCCTACAATCATGAAAAGACTAATAAAAATGAAAAAGCTCAGTCGTACATACATTTGGCACTCCTCCTAAAAATACATGAGCAGAACTTTACTTCTTTTAATGGTATTTTGGATTAAATGCGCCAAATTATACAAAAGAACCATTGCATATTTGCAATGGTTCTTAATTTGGGTGGCTAATCAAGCATAAAAACTTATACTGTTTACTTGTGTGGATTGTGTTACTCAATCGTAATTTTATAGACTCCCTTGATAGGATTATTACTATTGGAACCATCTTGATAATAAAAATGAGTGGGGCCATCTTTTTTAATTGGTTTACCTTCAACAGAGAAAAGTAAATATCCAGCTTTTAAATCTTTAAGAGGAATAGCTACTTCCCCATCTTTATTATGTAGGACGGCTCTTTTGGCATCCGGCTTTACTTCCGCATGTTCAATGAAGTCATGAATGGGCATGACATATGTATTTACTAATATTTTTTCACGTTCGAATTTGGAAATGCTTTTGTTTACTGGTGGTTTAACATGTTGATATATTTCTTGATCCCATCTTATAGCTGCTTTTTCCAGCTCATCTTCCTTTTCCGTTGAATTGCTATCTTTTGAAAAAGCATCTTTTAACATGATTTTTCTATCATCAAAAATCCATACGGTAGGATCGAGTGTAATGGGATAGGATACATTTCCCGAAATTGGTACAATCATTTTATCACCCTTTTTTAATAGATCTTTATTCAGAATATCAGAGTTCGCCCGCTTTTTCACGATATAAAATTAATTTACGCAAAGAAATAATTATTATTTGCAATTTGCCCTTTATAACGATAATATTAAAGAAGCAGTGAAAGAGAGCATTCAATGGATTGCACGTCATTTTGACGATAGATAGGTTTTTCGTGAGAGGGGGATATATTTGATATCTGAGGTGATGACGACTCATCGGGAAAAAGCCTATGCCCTTCTTAAGGCTGATGCGGATAAAATATTGCGGCTGATTGAAGTCCAGATGGAAAATTTAATGATGCCACAGTGCCCATTATATGAAGAAGTATTAGATACACAAATGTTCGGTCTTTCAAGAGAGATTGATTTTGCTGTCCGTCTAGACTTGATTAGTGAAACGGAAGGTAAAAAATTACTTGAAAATCTGGAGCGTAAGCTAAATATATTACATGAAGCAGCGCAAAAGTCTTTATAATCCAGCAATGCGTGTATGCTTGATTCGTGTGACCACGCGCTAAAACTTTGCCGGCATGAAGAATGGCAAGGTTTTTTATTTGTAACTACTTACAAACCTACAAACCGCGGTCATTGGCTAAAATCACCACATTCTGGATAGCGCTTAAACACTCGTCCCACCGTAGTGATTGGGGTTGTGCGTAAATGCTCGATTACCAAAATCATTATGACAATTCCAGTACGAGAGCGTTCTGTACTTACGGTCTTTTTCACCATTGACGACTCGTGGTATAGTCATGTTTTTAAATAATTTTCCTGCACAGGCGTGATTTATGTTATACGAATGCATCAATAATTCGAAATAGTATGTCAAATACAAATAAGAAACCAATTTAATAAAGCTAAATTATTTTACAGATGCTGAGGGGAAGTTAGATGATACGGTTTTTAAAGCATTACGATTTTACATTGTTGATTACACCTTTGCTTTTAGCCTCTTTTGGAGTTGTAATGGTTTATAGTGCAAGCATGGTAACAGCGGTAGTGGACGGACTAGATAGTACACATTATTTATTCAGGCAACTGCGATGGTTTATTATCGGATTGATTGGGTTTATTTTTTTTAGTATGGTTCCCTATCAAAAATATCAAAAGTATATTCAGCACATCATTTTTATTTGTCTTGGATTGTTAGTAGGAGTACTCATATTCGGAGAAACAATAAACAATTCCAAATCGTGGTTTGTATTGCCGTTTTTTAGCGTGCAGCCATCAGAATTCGTGAAACTAGGATTGATATTTTATTTGGCTTCTGTTTATTCAAAAAAACAAGCATACATAAATGAATTTTATCGTGGTGTATTACCGCCCTTGATCATTATGGTGGTTATTCTTGCGTTAATTATGGCCCAACCGGATATTGGAACATCTGCGATTATTTTTTTAATTGCGAGTTCAATTATATTCAGTTCCGGGATCAAGTTTAAACATTTATTTTTATTAGTTGGTATTGGCGTTGTTCTACTTGCGGTAACGATTCCGAATATGGTCACAGATGTGAGAATAGCTCGTTTTACCGGGGCGTATCAGCCTTTTGCAACACCTGATTCAGATGGATATCATTTAATTCAATCTTATTTGGCCATTGGTGTAGGTGGATTGACAGGTGAAGGTCTTGGACAAAGCGTTCAAAAATTGGGCTATTTATGGGGAGCTCATACTGATTTTATTATGGCTATTATTGCTGAAGAATTAGGTTTTATCGGAGTTGTTATCGTTATTGGACTCCTTGTAACAATTGTGGTACGAGGTATTTTTATTGCACGGAAATGCGAGGACAGTTTTGGGGCGTTGCTTGCGATTGGTATTTCTTCAATGGTCGGAATACAAGCCTTTATAAACCTTGGTTCGATTAGCGGTATATTGCCGATTACCGGTGTTCCGCTCCCTTTTGTCAGTTATGGAGGTTCATCCTTGTTAGTTTTAATGCTCTCGATGGGCATTTTAAATAATATAGCTAAGCAAGTGAAAAAAAGAGAAAGAGAGCCAGTACGTGTTCAGTCCGAACATGTTGGAGAAAGGAATGTATTTATGAATAGGAGAGAGCGAAAATGGTAAATGATTCAAAAAAGATTGAAAAGGTTTTAGTAGCTAACCGAGGAGAAATAGCTATCCGGATTTTCAGGGCTTGTACAGAATTAAATAAACGTACAGTTGCCGTCTATTCCAAGGAAGATTCAGGAGCACTACATCGCTACAAAGCAGATGAATCTTACTTAATTGGTGAGGGGAAAAATCCAATTGATGCTTACTTAGATATAGAAGCTATCATTAGGCTTGCCAAAAATGTGAATGTAGATGCGATTCATCCTGGGTACGGTTTTTTATCGGAAAATATTGAGTTTGCAAAACGGTGTGAAGAAGAAGGTATTATTTTTATCGGACCGACAAGTGAGCATTTAAACATGTTTGGCGATAAAGTAAAAGCGCGCATGCAAGCAATTAATGCAGGACTTCCAATTATACCTGGAACAGATGGTCCAGTATCATCACTGGAAGAGGTTCGTGCTTTTGGAAAACAACATGGATACCCCATTATTATAAAGGCATCGCTTGGGGGCGGCGGTCGCGGTATGCGAATCGTCAATAAAGAGACAGAGTTGCAAGATGCTTATGACCGTGCGAAATCAGAAGCGAAATCTGCTTTTGGCAATGATGAAGTATACGCTGAAAAATTCATTGATAATCCAAAACATATTGAAGTACAGATTATTGGAGATCATTTTGGCAACATTGTACACCTTTATGAACGGGATTGCTCTGTACAGCGAAGGCATCAAAAGGTGGTCGAAATCGCACCAAGTATATCTCTATCAGACAATTTACGAGAAAAAATTTGTGATGCAGCCATTAAATTAATGGAAAATATAAGTTATGTAAACGCCGGAACGGTCGAGTTTTTAGTAACGAATGATGATTTTTACTTTATCGAAGTGAATCCTCGAGTTCAAGTGGAGCATACGATTACAGAAATGGTTACCGGAGTAGATATCGTCCAAACCCAACTTAAAGTAGCAGAAGGTAAACAACTGCACGGTACTGACATTGGTGTTCCAAAACAAAAAGACATTGCAATTACCGGATATGCGATTCAGTCCCGGGTAACGACAGAAGATCCGTTGAATGATTTTATGCCGGACACTGGACGAATTATGGTTTATCGTTCGGGAGGCGGATTTGGTGTAAGACTTGATGCTGGTAATGGCTTTCAAGGTTCGGTCATATCTCCATATTACGATTCCTTGCTCGTTAAAGTTTCAACATGGGCATTGACGTTTGAACAAGCTGCGCAAAAAATGGTCAGAAATCTTAAAGAATTCCGTATTCGCGGAATTAAAACAAACATTCCATTTTTAAGAAATGTTATTGAGCATGAAAAGTTTTTAACAGGTCAATACAATACAAGTTTTATTGATGATTCGCCTGAGCTATTTGATTTTCCAAAACGGAAGGATCGTGGCACAAAACTATTAACATACATAGGAGAAACGACTGTTAATGGGTTTCCGGGTACGACAAAAAAGAAAAAGCCTTTCTTTCCAGATCTAGAAATACCGAGCATTGCAGTAGATGAAAAAATACAGTCAGGCACGAAACAAATACTTGAAACATCTGGTCCTGAAGGTTTGGCAAGCTGGTTAAAAGATCAAAAAGAAGTGTTGCTAACTGACACCACTTTCCGGGACGCACACCAATCTTTATTAGCGACCCGTGTACGGACGAAAGACTTGCTTCAAATAGCCGAACCAACGGCACGATTGCTCCCTGAGTTGTTTTCCGTGGAAATGTGGGGAGGCGCAACATTTGATGTTGCCTATCGGTTCTTGAAAGAGGATCCTTGGGAGCGCTTATCCAAATTACGGGGTAAAATGCCAAACGTGTTATTTCAAATGCTGCTCCGTGCCAGTAATGCAGTAGGGTATAAAAATTATCCGGATAATGTTATCCATGAATTTGTAAAGAAGAGTGCCACAGAAGGAATTGATGTATTTCGCATTTTTGACAGTCTAAATTGGCTGGAGGGAATGGTTCCTGCTATCGAGGCAGTAAGAGACAATAATAAAATTGCCGAAGCATCCATTTGTTATACGAGCGATGTATTGGATTCACGTCAAACGAAATACAACCTAACTTATTATGCTAATTTAGCAAAAGAATTGGAACAATCAGGTGCCCATATTTTAGGGATAAAAGATATGGCTGGGTTACTTAAGCCAGAAGCAGCATACCAGTTAGTAACCACTCTTAAAGACAAAGTGGATTTACCAATCCATTTGCACACACATGATACGAGTGGGAATGGGATTCATATGTATTCCCGCGCCATCGATGCAGGAGTGGATGTTGTTGATACTGCAGCAGGACCAATGGCAGGATCTACATCACAGCCAAGTGCTCAATCATTAGCATACGCTTTGGAAGGAAGTAAACGCCAACCGAAAATAAATGTTCAAGCGTACGAACAAATTTCACAATATTGGGAAGGCGTACGTGAGTATTATGAAGCATTTGAAAGCGGGATGAAAGCACCGCATACTGAAGTATACTACCACGAAATGCCCGGCGGTCAATACAGTAATTTACAGCAACAGGCTAAAGGAGTTGGATTAGGAGAACGATGGAATGAAGTAAAAACGATGTTTCGTACTGTTAATGACATGTTCGGTGACATCGTGAAAGTAACCCCTTCTTCAAAAATTGTTGGAGATATGGCGCTGTTTATGGTGCAAAATAATTTAACAGAAAAAGACATCTATGAACGGGGAGAGTCCATTGATTTTCCGGCTTCTGTAATTGAATTTTTTCAAGGATATATTGGACAACCATATCAAGGATTTCCAGAAAAACTTCAGAAAATCATCCTAAAAGGGAAAGAAGCTATAAAAGTTCGACCGGGAGAATTGCTTGATCCGATTGATTTCAGTCAACTAAAGAGTGAATTAAAAGAGATTCTCGGGCATGAAGCGAACGAATTTGAAGTAATTGCTTATGCACTATATCCTGAAGTGTTCAAAGACTTTAATTCGTTTTGTGAAACATATGCTGATGTTTCTGTACTTGACACACCGACGTTCTTTTACGGAATGAGACTAGGCGAAGAAATTGAGGTGGAGATTGAGCAAGGAAAGACATTATTTATAAGGCTCGTATCGGTTTCAGAGGCAAGGTCTGATGGTACGCGTGTCATTTATTTTGAATTAAATGGCCAGTCTCGTGAAATTATTATTAAGGATCAATCAATCGAATCCCAGGTTGTTTCGATTCCAAAAGTCGATGAGTCGAATGTTAAACATATTGGTGCAACTATGCCGGGTACTGTCATTAAGGTTATAACAGGTGAAGGGGAAAAGGTTGATAAAGGAGATTTCTTGCTCATCACGGAAGCAATGAAAATGGAAACAACCGTGCAAGCACCGTTTAAAGGAGTTATTAAAAAAGTTTATGTAAAAGAAGGATCAGCAATTGGTGTAAGCGACTTACTCGTCGAATTTGAATAACTAACGTATTATAGGTAGCAGTTGGCCGAGAAGCTAGCTGCTGCCTATAATCATTTTACGTGTACTTTTTAAGGTAAAATTACTTATAAAAATTTCAATTAATCCTTTTACCGTGCACTTAATTGGAAAATTAGAAAAACCTTATTAATTTTTCTTGCAGATAAAGTAAAAAGTGGAGGCCTTAGTTGAATGAAAATACCTATTCTATATGAAGATAATCATTTGTTAATTGTAGATAAACCTATTAACATACCTGTCCAAGAGGATCGAAGTGGAGATGATGATTTACTTTCATTGTTGAAAAAAGATATAAAAATACGTTATAAAAAGCCGGGGAATGTCTATCTTGGACTTGTACATCGGCTTGATCGTCCAGTTAGCGGGGTAATGGTGTTTGCCAAAACGTCAAAAGCTGCTTCACGTCTATCGGATATGATACGAAGGCAAGTTTTTTATCGCACATATATTGCTGCTGTAAAAGGAAAGCCACGGAACATTAGTGGAAGTTTAGAGCATTATTTATTTAAAAATCATCGTAATAATAAAGTCGCCGTTGTTTCACCTTCTAATAAAAAAGCAAAAAAAGCGTTGCTTGAGTATGAAATAATTGGTGAGACGGAATCATTTAGTTTATTAAAAATCCAATTACAAACCGGACGCCCGCACCAAATACGAGTACAATTAGCAGCGATAGGCTGTCCGATTATCGGTGATCATAAATACGGAGAAGGAAATCGGATTGGACAGTCAATTGCACTTAGGGCCGCTACTTTAGAGTTCAAGCATCCGACAAAAGATGAAACGATCAAAATTGAAAGCCAACTCCCGAATCAATATCCATGGACACTTTGGAAAAAACATCATACAAATTAATGTAGTACATGCTAATAAGAAAACTGCACCTCTCAATTTTTAAAGCATTGATAGGGTGCAGTTCTTTGTTTGCATGTAATTAAACTAGAATTTCAATTTTAACGCTCTTTTTCAGATTTAGCGCTTCTGGAAGAAAGTAGGATGAAATAACTAAGCATACCGAAAAAACAAGTAATGACTAGTGCATGCATCAATGCAACGCCAAGATTTAATAACGTGAATATGATGAAGGCTCCGAAAACGACCTGCGAAATAATGAGCAGTAAAGTAATTGTCCATCCCCAAAGCATAATGCGACTGTGTCTATAATGTTTCATCATTTTTATAAAAAATATAAGCGTCCATATGAATAATAAGCCAGCAATAACGCGATGCCCCATCTGGATCCATTGTTCCATTGAGTAGGAGCTGAAATTAAATGCGGACCCATTATCGCAAAATGGCCAGTCGGCACAAACTAGATTGGCGTTTGCGTGACGCACAAGTGCCCCCGTATAGACAACTACGATCGTATATAAAGTTAATAAATAAATTTCGACGCGGTGCTTTTTTTGTATATACAGTGCTTTCGCATCGAATTTTTGATCCACTTCAAAAATAAGCAACATTAATAGAAAAACTGCAGCAAATGATATCAATGAGATCCCAAAATGGGACGCTAGTACAAAATCAGATTGTCCCCATATGACGGCAGCTGCCCCAATCAGTCCTTGCAGTACAAGAAAAAAGACAGACAAAAAAGATAAAAATTTAACTTCTCTGATGTGTCCTATAAACTTCCATGACAATACAGCTAATGCCAAAATGGTAACCCCCATCGTACTTGAAACAAGTCGATGACTGTATTCGATAACAAGTTCGGGTGTTATAACAGAAGGGATAAGTTGTCCGTTACATAGCGGCCAGCTGTCTCCACATCCGGCACCTGACCCCGTTTTTGTAACAAGGGCACCACCCAATAAAATAAATAACATGCCTATAGTGGAAACAACAGACAGCCACTTTAAAGTTCTAATCATTATATAGCCTCGCTTTATGTTTGCAAATGTGTTTATACTTAATCGTGCTTCTTCAATTTTTGAGAAGGTAGCGGTGTCTTGAAATATTTCCTTATAAAGTGTAAATAATTCAAGTGCAGAATTCTAAAGATATTAACCTATACAATTATACGATAATAAAATTAAGAAAAATTAAAGTATATGAGAAATATCCACATCTATAATCATAAATTAAATATACTTTTTTTTCACTTGATATACAGATAAAACCCGTTAATATACAAAAGTGTCACAAATTTGTTACATACCTTTCACATTTTATTGCTTTACCAAAGACAAAGTGAAAAATCCTTGCAATCCTATATAATATTTGCTAGAAATAGTTATAGGGGAAACTGCTTCAATCGCATTTTCACGTTAAAATAATCTTTTATATTACTTAGCAGACTTGAAAAGATTAAACGATCAAGCTGTATAAGAAATTTACGGTTTTTGCCATAAAGAACGGCAATAAGCCAAATTATGTAATGTAATTGATTATTTTTTGTGAGGTAACTACATCTGTACAATATTGCATTATCGTATTATAGTTATAATCGTACATTAATGTAGTACAAACAATTAAATACAATTCCATGATAGGTTTTAATTGGGAAAATCCGATACTGCAAGGTATAATTAGATTATTTCGTAACATGATAAGGGGCATATAATCTTTTTATATTCTTTTTATTTAGGGGTTTGAAGGGGGGTATATGATTGAGCAACACAGAACTGACACCGATACCGAATAAAGCCTCTGTACCTAAAGAACAAAGAATAACTTTAAAAGATATAAAATCATTGTTTAAAACAGGTATTGTTAATTCAAATTTAATTACTATTTTTACTGGTTATTGGTTGGCTCTTTACTTTACAAATACACCTTTTTTATCAAATTTCGGATTATTTATATTGACACTTGGTGGTAGTTCGCTTGTGTTAATTGGTGCAAGTGTTCTAAATAACTGGTATGATGTTGATATCGATCCAATGATGAAGAGGACAAGGGAAAGACCGACTGTGACAGGCAAGATGTCAATGCACTCCGTTTTATTAATAGGAATTGTATCAACCTTGCTTGGATTCACGATGCTGTTGTTTACGACAGTCGCTGCTGCAGTTGTAGCTTTCATCGGCTGGTTTACATACGTGGTACTGTACACCGTTTGGTCTAAACGAAGGTATACATTGAATACGGAAATCGGTTGTATTTCCGGTGCAGTGCCTCCTATTATCGGGTGGGCAGCTGTCAGTCCCGATTTGCTTCATATCGTACCAATCACCTTGTTTCTCATTATGTTCATTTGGCAAACACCCCATTTTCTCGCTTTGGCGATGAAAAAGAATCACGAGTATAAAGCGGCAGGTATCCCAATGCTTCCTGTTGTACATGGTTTTGAATTTACAATGCGTCAAATAGTGGTTTATATTGCTTGCCTTCTTCCATTACCATTTTTTTTGGGGGAGTTTGGTGCAACATTTATCGTTATTGCATCTACTTTGAATGTAGGTTGGTTGCTCATGGGCTTTAGCGGTTTTTTTATGAAAGATAACCTGAAGTGGGCCAATATGATTTTTGTTTATTCTCTGAACTACTTAGTTATTATGTTTTTATTGATGATTTTAGTTACAATGGAGTCCCCTTTTAGTTAAATAACCCTTAACTAACCAAAATATATAAGGAGAAACAATGAGAAAGAGAGGTATGCATACATGAAAGGTTGGATGGGAAAATTAAGAGCTTTATTGTTAATGGGCTCGCTGGCACTTATATTGTCAGGTTGTGGTAAAGACAATTTAACAGCACTTGTGCCAAAAGGTTATGGTGCTGATCAATCCATGTATTTAATTATTTTAACGACAGTAGTAATGACATTTGTGTTTATAGCGGTAATGATTGTTTACGTCATTGTACTATTGCGCTTTCGTAAAAAGAAAGGCGACAAAGATTTTATACCAAAACAGGTGGAGGGTAATAAAACGCTTGAAACGGTATGGACAATTATACCGATCATACTTGTTATTATCATGGCAGTCCCTACTGTATTTGCCACATTCCACTTAGCTGATGATTCAGATGCAGCAGACCACATTAATATTAATGTAAGTGGAGCACAATATTGGTGGCATTTTGATTATGAAAATGAAGAAATAGCTACAAGTCAAGATATGTATATTCCGGTTAATGAGAAAGTATACGTGCACTTACTAGCTTCGGATGTACTACATTCATTCTGGGTTCCAAGTTTATCAGGTAAGCTAGACGTTAACCCGGAAAACGTGAACACAATGTATCTAGAAGCACATGAAGAAGGGGTTTATTATGGTAAATGTGCGGAACTATGTGGGCCATCTCACTCATTGATGGACTTTAAAGTTGTAGTTGTAAGTCAAGAAGAATTTGATCAGTGGGCATCAGATATGAAAAACTCCAATTCTGAGGAAATGGAACTGGATGCCGTTGCAAAAGAAGGACAAGAATTATTTGAAGAGAAGAACTGTTTAAGTTGTCACGCTACGGACATGCAAAGCTATGCAGCAGGATCTGTACCAGTTGGACCTAACTTAGCTAGCTTTGGAGATCGTTCCCGTTTTGCCGGAATTTTACTTCCGACTAAAGACAACTTAGTTGATTGGATCGTGGATCCGGAATCGATTAAACCTGGGAATAAAATGACAGGAATGTATCCTGAGGTTTCAAGAGATGAAGCGGATAAAATCGCGGAATATTTAATGCAATTGAAGCCTTCCGAAGTAAATACGGAAACGGCTGAGAAATAAAGTAAGAAGATGATAAGTATTATATTAAGGAGGTATAATTTGTGAACGTAGCAGCTGGTAAAAGAAGCTTCGGTGCCGTATTGTGGGATTATTTAACGACAGTCGACCACAAAAAAATCGGCATATTGTATCTACTTGGCGGAGGATTTTTCTTTATCCTTGGCGGTTTGGAAGCAGTTGTAATACGTATTCAGCTAATGGTCCCGGAAAACGACTTTGTTAGTGCTGGATTTTACAATGAGATGATCACAATGCATGGTACAACAATGATATTTCTGGCAGGGATGCCGATATTAATTGGGCTTATGAACGCCGCCATGCCACTGCAAATAGGTGCTCGTGATGTCGCGTTTCCATTTTTAAACTCGCTTGGTTTATGGTTATTTATGTTTGGTGGACTTTTGTTGAACTTGAGTTTTCTATTAGGTGGCGCACCTGATGCCGGTTGGACATCATATGCATCACTTGCAATGAATTCACCTGGACATGGAGTAGACTTTTATATTGCAGGACTGCAAATAGCCGGGGCAGGTACACTAATGGGTGGTATCAACTTTATTGCTACCATAGTTACTATGCGTGCTCCTGGAATGACATACATGCGTATGCCTTTGTTTGCATGGGCAACATTCATCACTAGTGTATTAATCCTATTTGCTTTTCCGGCACTTACGATTAACTTGTTCCTTTTAATGTTTGACCGTATGTTCGGTACAGCATTCTTTGATGTCGCTTTAGGTGGGAACACAATTATTTATCAGCATTTATTCTGGATTTTTGGGCATCCGGAAGTATATATTTTGATTTTGCCTTTATTTGGACTGTTTAGTGATGTCTTTTCCACTTTTTCAAAGAAAAGACTATTTGGTTACACAGCAATGGTGTTTGCTACGATGCTAATCGCGTTTTTAGGTTTCATGGTGTGGGCGCATCATATGTTTACCGTTGGTCTGGGACCTGTAGCTAACTCTATATTCGCGGTTGGTACAATGGCAATTGCGGTACCTACAGGAATTAAGATCTTTAACTGGCTCGCAACGATGTGGGGCGGTCAAGTTTCAATTAATTCGGCAATGCTTTGGGCACTTGGTTTTATTCCAACATTTACAATTGGTGGAATGACCGGGGTTATGCTTGGTTCATCTGTTGCCGACTATCAGTACCATGACACGTATTTCGTTGTAGCTCATTTCCACTACGTTATCGTTGGTGGAACGATCTTTGGAATTTTCTGTGGACTGCACTACTGGTGGCCGAAAATGTTTGGTCGAATTCTGAATGAAACTATGGGTAAAATTACTTTTTGGTTATTCTTTATTGGCTTCCATTTAACCTTCTTTATTCAGCACTTCTTAGGTTTAATGGGTATGCCACGTCGCTATTGGGTATTCCTTGAAGATCAAGGATTAGATTTAGGAAACATGATTAGTACAATCGGGGCATTCTTTATGTCTGCAGGTGTGATTGTGTTTCTTTACAATATTATTCATACAGCGTACAAAGGCGCTAAAGCCCCAGCAGATCCGTGGGATGGAAGAACATTAGAGTGGACAATATCTTCACCACCACCGTTTTATAACTTTGAACAATTACCTTTAGTTCGCGGACTCGATCCACTATGGATTGAAAAAATGGAAGGTAAAGGGAAGATATTACCTGGTGAACCTTTAGACGATGTTCATATGCCAAATGGATCAATCTTGCCGTTTCTAATGGCGTTCGGCTTCTTTATTGCCGGTTTCGGGTTTATTTACCAAGTTGATCATGCCTTATGGTATCTTGCTCTATATGGCGGAATGGCCTTTGCACTTGGATGTATGGTTGTAAGGTCTCTGAAAGATGATCATGGTTATCATATCCCTAAAGAAGAACTTCAAAAAGCAATTGACGAACGGGAGGCAGACTAATATGAGTGAGCATACCTTATATCCTAAAGTAATGCCTCATGAACCTGAAAAGGCTACAATGGAAGGAAAAAACAAGTTTATGGGACTTTGGTTTTTCCTTGGCGGTGAAGTTGTACTTTTCGCTTGTTTGTTTGGTACGTATTTAGCATTGAAAGACTCTACAGCAGGTGGACCAACTTCACAGGAAATATTCGGACTGGAACTTGTGTTTGTCATGACTATCCTGCTATTAACGAGTTCGTTAACAAGTGTGTATGCAATGTACCATATGCGGAATAATAATTTTAAGCAGATGCAGTTGTGGCTAGGAATTACTGCACTGCTTGGAATTGGTTTTCTAGTTGGAGAAGTATATGAGTTTGCTCATTATATATCCGAATATGGATTTACTTTTCGCTCATCTGCTTTCGGTTCTGCATTTTATGCATTGGTCGGCTTTCACGGAGGCCACGTTACATTTGGTATCTGTTGGCTGATTACACTAATGGTTCGTAATGCCAAGCGAGGCTTGAGCTTATACAACGCTCCGAAATTTAATACATTTAGCTTGTACTGGCACTTTATTGATGTCATTTGGGTATTTGTATTTACAGTTGTATATTTAATGGGAAAGGTGGGTTAATTAATGTCCGAGAACACCAACACCAATCAAGCTGAACATTTTCGCAAACAAAAAAATAAAGAAGAAATGAAACGTCATGTTATTTCTTTTGTTTTAATGATTATATTTACGATCATTGCGTTTGCGGCTGTAGCATCTGGGATTAACAAGATGTTTATCGTACCAATTCTATTGCTTATGGCTTTAGTTCAAGTTGCATTTCAGTTTTATTATTTCATGCATATGAAAGAGAAAGGACATGAAATGCCTGCCACGTTAATTTATGGCGGTGTTTGGGCAGCATTTTTAACACTGGCCGGATTAGTTGCTATCTCATGGTGGTAATAGGTTAAGGAAGAAGATCGGGGAACAATGTTTTCCTGGTCTTTTTCTATTCTAAAAACAATAAGGACACCAGAAAGATAGAGTAAAACTGGTACTTGGTAAGATCCACATTATAGACCTACAAAAAAATCAACACTTCTCTGTTTACCATAGCTAGGCTTAGAGTCTAACCGATGGAACAGCCCATGATAGTCGAACATGATAAAATGTTGTTGTATTGTCACAGAACCAATGTGTGTAAGCTCTTAAACTAAGTTATAATAGAAGTATAATGTTTATACTGAGGTGAAGTATCATGTGGCTTGAGTTACAAATATTCGGATTTCGGGCACTGTGGAGTCCGTATTTCCTTTTGTTTATCATTAGCCTTGCAGTTCTGTACCATTTAATAACTGGAACGTTTAGAAAAAAGTTTGGCGATAATGAAAAACCGACAACAAAGCAGCATGTTAATTTCTACGTTGGACTTATTTTACTCTATGCGGTGAAAGGGTCACCGGTTGATTTACTTTCTCATATAATGTTAAGTGCACACATGATTCAGATGGCTGTATTTTATTTTATATTTCCAATCTTCATATATAAAGGAGTGCCAGTATGGATTTGGGAAAAGGTTGTCAATACTAAATGGGTTAAACCAATTTTTAGCCTCTTATCAAAGCCATTAATTGCACTGTTATTATTTAATGGTTTGTTCTCTATATACCATATTCCTGTTGTGTTTGACTTTTCTAAAACATCCCAACTTGCTCATAGTTCAATATCCATCGTATTAATCGTTCTCGCATTTATAATGTGGTGGCCGATTATGGCTCCTATTAAAAGGCTAGACACATTAAATCCGTTGCTTAAAATTGGTTATTTAGTTGCGAGTGCAGCAATTATTACGATTGCTTGTGCACTGCTTATCTTTGCTAGTAATCCGGCTTATTCCGCTTATACTTCAGAGGGAGCTTGGTTACAGGCGTTAAGTTTATGTGTTCCAGGTGATGTTCTGAGCGGTCTGCAAACGACACTGTCAGGACCGGAAATGTTCTCGCCATTAAGTATATTGGATGATCAACAACTTGGTGGTATTATTATGAAGTTTATACAGGAAATCGTTTACGGCATTTTGATCGGGCGCATTTTCTTTCGTTGGTTTTCGAGAAAGAATATGGAGGTCGACCCTATTCCAGCTGCTTTACAAAATCATTAAAAACAAGTGGGTAAAGAGAGTGCGATATAACTTGTTTAGACGAACAGCGTTAGCATGAATTTCTTCGTACTATTTAGCTTTTTATTGTCTTATGAACTAAAATGTAAGTATATTAGATTCTTTGAAAGGAAATAATTAAATAATGCCATTTTTACCAACGGTTAGTACCATTTTCATTATTATAAGCGCTACTTTTGTTGCAATTGGCTGGCGGTTAATTATTAAAGGAAAAAAAACGGCACATAAAAAAGCAATGACGTTTGCTGCATATAGCGCACTCTTATTTTTTGTCACGTATATTACGAAAACAGTTGTAGTCGGTAGTACGAGTTTCGGCGGACCTGAAGACATAAAGGTTTATTATACGGTCTTTTTGCTTTTTCATATTATTCTTGCGACTGTTGGGTTAGTATTTGGTGTTACTACACTTGTGTTGGCATGGAAAAGGAATATTACGAAGCACGAAAAAATTGGACCAATAACAAGTGTCATCTGGTTTGGTGGTGCCATAACAGGTGTAATTGTATATTTTCTGCTATATGTTGTTTTCAGGGGCGGAGAAACTACAAGCTTGATTAGAGCAATACTTGGTTATTAGGTTATTAATTCAAAAAAACGAGGGAAAAAGCGTAAATGCTTATTGCCTCGTTTTTTTGTTAATACAGGTATGAATTTATTATTATCCAATGCAACTCGCAAATCTAGGATATCTGCTTAGATTTTCATGCCCCATTTAATAATCCCAGCTTCTTTTGCCGAAGTAAAAGCAATTACAAGCAATGGACCTAGAACAAACCCGGTAATACCAATTAATTTGAGACCAAGAAACATGGCAATTAACGTGGCCAGCGGTGAAAGCCCGATATGTTGTCCCATTAATTTTGGTTCGATAATTCGTCGGATAGCCAAGAGCAGGATAGCAAGAATGGATAATTGAATAGCCATTGCAGAATTCCCGGATAAAAACATAAATGCTGCCCATGGAGCCAGTATGATAATGGAACCTATGATTGGGATTAAATCAACCAACCAAATAATTATGGCCATGACAATGGCGATTTCCGGAGCTATAAATAGCAAGCCTATTAAAGAAACAATGAAAATAATGATACTTACTAAAAATTGAGCTTTTAAAAATCCAAGTAGTACACTGGATAGACGTGCATTCATAAAAGATACTTTTTTGGCCGTTTCTTCCGTAAATAAATGATATGCTTTAGATTTAACAATCGGCAGTTCAAGCATAAACAGAAATAAAGCAATTAAGTAAACAAGAAAACTAAGTAAGTATTGAGGTATTTTAGCAAATATTTGTGCAATATTATCAAGCGTGATGACCTTTTTAATCGTTGTGGCAAGTGCGTCTATATTTTCTTCCAAACTGTTGGAAACCTGCTCGAAAAATTCGGGTGGTAATGTTTGTGTATATTGTTGGAAATCTTCTTCCCATTTTGTATAAATTAAATTAATTTCATTAACGTGGGACGGGACATCTTCTACGAAATTAACTACTTGGGCAATTGCTTTTGTTACAACTACTGTGCCTGTAAAACCAACGATTATACTGAATAATAAAAATACAATGATAACGGATATCTTTCTGTTAAACTTCGTCCTTCTCTGTATCAGACGGACTATTGGATTAAGAATAATAGCGGTTATAAATGCAGTTATTAAGGGGATGGAGACAGGTAAAATAAAATAAAAAAATAAAACAAGTACAATAATCAAAAAAATAAATGTCCAATGGCGTTTTGTCAGTTTTCGAATCAAAGTATATATTATCTCCTTTCATTTACTCGGTTATTGCCTATACGTACTCAAGAGGGGTTAAAAATCAGAATTCCGCTCACCGTACTTGGTATTTATGTTCTACTATAGGTGAGGAACAATCGAAGCAAATTACCAAAGAAGATTAAAGAGCCTTTACCCTAACCTTATGAACAATACCTATAAAAAATATAGCACGTATTTGATTATTTGAACAGACGCAGAACCCCTTTATGTTAAAGAAAAGCGCAAGCGCCCTGCCTAGAAACGTAGCGACTGGACTGAAGCAACTAAGATAAAGGAATCATGCCCCTGCAAAAGGGGTATGCCAACGTTGGCCGCAAAGGCCGTATTTAGTTGGCCCTCCTTTGTCTTACCGAATCGATGATGACTTTCACCCAAGGGCATAAGGGCGACTAAGCCTCTGTCTAAGCCAATCGGCAAGTCTTCTTTATCGCAAGGCGTTGCAGGAAGTCGCCTAGTTTCTGGGCGCTTAAGCTAGACAGCTATGCACAAAATTATATACATTCTTATCTGTTGAAAAAAACCAATAACTCTATGGTAATAGAGTTATTGGCATATTTTGAAGTATCGTAACTATTTTTTGTGGCTATCCAATTCTTCTTTTACTTTTTTAACAAGGTTATTTGCGCGTTCTACGAGGTTTTCGGGGAAATTTTCATCTTCACCATACTCAACGCCATGAGGATAATAATGTTTACCCAAAAGAGGTGTCTTTAGTTTAACGACAGCATCTTTTTTATCAATATCCCCTTCAATTGCTTCACCTTGTATACGGATGTAATATGTAACATTTTTTTCTTGAGAACCTATTCTATAATCATAAGTTACTCTTTCATAATCCCACGATTCACCGAGTATAAAAGCATGTTTACCCATAATATGGTTTAGTGGCACGATATCTATTACAGTATCTTCCAATCCTATGTTTTCTAATTTCATATTAACCACCTCAACTTTATTCTCACTAAGGCTATCATATTAGAATTTAGTCCAGTTTGCAATTGATAAGAGTAGAAATCTTGATCAATTATAGGGATTGTTATCACTTTGCGAAAAGTAAGTATGTAACGTTTGGCTTGTACATATAATGGAAATATATAGAATGCAAAGGAGTAATTTATATGCGGATGATTCAACTTATCGTTCTAGTAGCACTACTTTTATTCGGCGGTTATTTTATAATTCAACAGGATTACTTTTCTAATGACTCTAAACATTCAGCTGAACACCTGCAGTCCACACTGGATAAGCAGCAAACAAAAACAAAACAGGTTCCGTCTCCTAAGCAAACGAAAGGGTTAATGGAGGGGGATTTGTTCACGTGGGTTGGTAAATCATCAAGTGAGCTGACAGAAGCATTTGACAAGCCTGACCGTAAAGACAAAAGTGCTTACGGCTATAAGTGGTGGGTGTATACGGATCAGGAAGATGAATATATTCAATTTGGTGTAAAAGATAATCGGATTGTAACTGTTTTTGCTACAGGGAACGGTTTGTCGATTGCACCGCTTGAAATTGGCCAAACTTATAATGAAATAGAAGAGATGTTTACTTTTTCGAATGAAATTTCCTATCGTGAAGGAATCTCGTTTTATACGTTTCGTTTAAATGCGGACGATATGAAATTACAACCTCTAATTCAATTAGAGGATGATTTATACGTTCAATTTTATTTTGATACTTTTTCAGATGAACTTTCATCGGTTCGATTATTGGATGGAGAGACATTGCTTCAGCATCGATTTTATGAAATGGAATACCGCGGTGAACTGGAGGATCATCCTGTATTATCAAGTGAGGAATGGGAAAAAGTTCAAAATGGAATGGAAAAACAAATACTTGATTTAACAAATGTAATCAGACAACGGCATCAGCAATCTCCACTCCGTATAGATGAACAGGCGAGTGATGTTGCGTTTCTACATAGTAAGGACATGGCTGAAAACAATTACTTTTCTCATTATAGCCAAAATGGTAATGGGTTGAGAGATCGATTAGAAGCGCAAGAAGTATATTACATTGAAGCGGGAGAAAATATTGCTGCACAATATTCGGATGCACCAGCTGCAATGGAAGGCTGGTTGAATAGTAAAGGACACCGGGAAGCTCTGTTGAAAGAAACCTACACTCACTTGGGCATAGGGGTGTATCGTCAATATTATACACAGAACTTTTTAGCCAAACCATAATAAAAAAAGTGAAAGACGAGCAACAAATATAAATCTACCGTAATCCGAGCGATTGAAACCTTTTTGGTTTAATTTGTTTGGATTTCTTTTTTGTCGTTTTCGAAAGCTTTGGTGCTGATTACGCATAAACCGCGACATAAGTGCTTCGTTGATTTACGTTACGTACAGTTGCTTTCCGCGGGCAACTCTTCAGCCTCCTCGGAAGAAAACCACTTCCTGCGGGGTCTTCAGATGTTGCTTTTCCCGCAGGAGTCAACTGTCCTCCACTCCAATCAACTATCGTATTAACAACTCCAATGATAAGAAGTAAATAAGCACAGCACAGCGGAGAAAAAACACGGAGACTCCTGTGGGAGGAGAGGCCTAGATGAAACACCGCAAGGCGTAGCCTGAGGACATCAGCCGCCCACGGAAAGCGCAGTGTTTTTTCGTAGCGGTCATTTATATTACGTCGCAGTTTAAAACAACTACGTATAAAAAGATTCGCTCGTTGTATCTAGTGATCGTTCTTCTTTATTATTGTTCGTTTTATTTTTCACTACTTTGTCGGAGAAATCTGTGTATAACGCACACCCACTTTTGGCGTGCATATTATAATATAGGCTTTTCTCGATTAAGAAATACGGAGTGATTTGAATGGAAGATAAATTAGATCCTACTGTTCGTGCGTTTAAAACGTTTATTAATAGAAAGCCGAAATTAATTGAAGAAGTGCGAAAAAGCGGCGGCTCTTGGCAGGAAATTTACGAGAAGTGGGCATTACTTGGTGATGACGACCCTTATTGGGATAAGTATGATAATACAGCCGACTCGTCAGAAGAAAATAGTAGCACGAAAAAAAAACAAATGGAACTGTTCAGCCAGCTTATGAAATATACAGAAAAGATTGATTTCAATAAAGTACAGGATCAAGTACAGCAATTAAATAAGACGATTGATACCGTACAGGAAGTGTTAGGACAATTTCAAGATACAAAACAGTCGAAAACGAATTATCAAAATGATCGTTTCCGCCGGTTTATGGATTAGAAGGAGAGAGTAAAATGGATTTAAACAGCTACACCTATTTAAAGGAGAACCCCCATTTACTCCAATTCGTTCGCTATCAACCAATATGGTATCGGTATATTACGAGAGATCCGACCCGAATTTATCAATTAGAAAAAGAAGCAAAGCTTTTTTATGGAAAAACATTTTCCCAGAGACTTGGACAAATGAATGAACAACTGCAAATGGCACATATGCTTATTTCTTTTGCCGAGGCGATGAAAGATTAAATAACTATCATTTCCAACTAGCAAATAAAATGATATGATGAAGTCGGAGGTGTTAGTTTTTATGATAGCTACGATGGAATACGTAGATGTCCTGGATCATTCAGAGAAAGTAAGCCGTATGATTCTGGGTTCTGATGTAATGGAAGCTTATAACGACGCTCGCACTGAATTACTTCAAGATAAACAAGCGCAAGAACTCATAAATGCTTTTGTAGATATAAAATCCCACTACGAGGATGTACAGCGATTCGGTCGGTATCACCCTGATTATAATGAAATTATGAAAAATGTCCGTACTGTCAAGCGAAAGATGGATATGCATGATAAAGTTGCAGCGTTTAAAATTGCTGAACGTAATTTACAAAAATTGCTTGATGATATAAGCGATCTTGTTGCTAAGAGCGCAAGCGAACAAATAATGGTTCCAAAGGACGGCGCGTTACTTACAGACAGTGGATGTTCCAGTGGAGGTTGCGGAAGTGGCGGGAGCTGCGGCTGTCAAGCTTCATAAAAAATTTGATCAGTTAATTTTACTTTGTTATACTGATTAAAAATTTATATGTAAGTGAGGATATGGAATGAGAGTAAAACGGCAAGGAATGATTGTGTGGTTTCAACATAGGAAAAATATTAAACAGATCAGGCGTCATGGCCATCTCATATACGTATCAAAGAAAATGAAATATGCGTTGATTTATGTTAATCAAGACCAGCTGGAAGTAATAGAGAACAATCTGCTGAAATTGCCTTTTGTTTCCAAGGTAGATCGTTCCTATAAACCATTTGTTGAAACAAACTTTGAAAATGCAATACCAGATAAAGCGAAGCAATATGACTACAAAATGGGAATTTAAAGCCATGCATGATATTTACATATCGTGCATGGCTTTTCCTCTGAATTGGATGTATTTTTCCTGTTATGCAATTTTTGTTTTCTGCTTTATCAATACGTGACAGAGGGAAGAATTTATGGGGAAGCAAAAATACTTCCTCTGTCACCGTAACAGTTCGATTATGTAATCGCTGTTACATTATGATATTATGTACAAAGGAAAAAATAATATACATGTAATCTATTAGTTTTTGTTATTTTCAAATTAGAGGTGAAACAATTGCGCATCATTGCGGGTAATTTGAAAGGTCGTCAAGTTAAACCAGTTCCTGGTAAACAGACAAGGCCAACATCCGATAAAGTAAAAGAAGCTGTATTCCAAATTATTGGTCCTTTCTTTGAAGGGGGAGAGTGCCTCGATTTGTTTGCTGGGAGTGGTTCGTTAGGAATTGAATCAATCAGCAGAGGAATGGATAAAGCAATCTTTATTGATAAAAACCCCAAAGCCATCCATACTATTAATAAAAATAGAAAAGATTTGGAAATAGAACAACAAACAGAAGTATATTGTACAGATGCGTATCGGGCTCTACAAGCAGTTGCAAAACGTCATATTACATTTGATCTAATTCTAATTGATCCACCGTATGGAAAGTTCAATTACAATCATCTATTGAATAAAATAGAAAAACTTAATCTTGTAGCAAAAGATGGGGTTATTTATTGTGAACACACAGCAAGAGAACAATTGGATACACTCGGTGAAAGTTTTACGGTCATAAAGCAATCTACATATAGCAATACGATAGGCATCACAATCTATAAAAAAGAGTAAGAGGTGTTTTTCAATGAAAAAATTAGCGATTTGCCCTGGAAGTTTTGATCCGGTAACAAACGGGCATTTGGATATTATTAGGCGTGGTTCTGGAATTTTTGATGAAGTTGTTGTTGCATTATTTAATAATCAATCAAAAACTCCTTTGTTTTCCGTCAACGAAAGAATTGCTTTATTGGAAGAAGCAACAAAAGATTTACCGAATGTAATTGTAGACGTATCGGAAGGACTATTAATTGACTATGCTCGCCACAGAAATGCGAGTGTAATTTTACGTGGCTTACGGGCTATTAGTGATTTTGAATATGAGATGCAGATTACGTCCATGAATAGAAAGCTCGACCCTAAAATTGAAACCTTTTTTATGATGACAAATAACCAATATTCCTTTTTAAGCTCCAGCATTGTAAAGGAAGTAGCCAAATATAAAGGAGATATTTCGGATTTGGTACCGCCTGATGTTGAAAAAGCCTTAATGGAAAAGTTTAGCTAACTGAACTTTTCTAAATTGCCATTGTATAATTAGTTTAGTTGTTGTTTTTACTAGGGTTTCTTCATTTTCATCTATCCGATCTTTGCACGTTTCGATACATAAGGATTAGCGCTACTGCTAAGCAAGTGATTGTCAACAATGGGCCTATTTGTTGGAAAGTATGTAGCATCGATTCGGAAAAACTTTGTCCAGGTCTCCCTGAAGCGGGAACAATAGTGTGTAAAAATGATTGTTTGTTTACATAGAGGGGATTGAATAATAAAATCGTCAACAAGCTTGCAAACAAACCATGCAATATACGAGCAAAGAAATAAGGTGCAAAGCGTATATCTGTTTTTGCAATAATACTTGCGACTTGTGCTTGTATGGAAAAACCATTAAACCCTAAAATAAAACTTACAACGATCATTTGAGCAAGCAAGGAATCTACTGTGCTTTCGGAAATGAGTTGTGCCCCCATTGTTACTTCAAATAAACCTGACAAGAGAGGGAGGGCAAGCTCTACAGGCATAAATAATAAGGAAAGAATATTTTGCATAAATAATGCGATAAACGGAGTAATGCCTACAAGATACAGTAAGGTTGTAAAAACAGAAAAAAGCATAATAAAGCCACCAATCATTACTAGTGTTTTTACAGAGTTTACGACGGCATCCCCAAGGATTTCTCCAAATGGTCTTAGATCATTCATTCTTGATGTATGCATTTTTTTAAAGGCTCGAATAAGCATGGATTGCTTCTGCGTGTCATCTGGTTTGGACTGCTTCATGTCACGAGCGTAAAAACGCATGCATACACCAACAAAGGCGTTTCCGATGTAATGACTTAAAGCGATTAGTATACCTAATTTCGCATCATTAAAAAATCCAACTGCAACAGCCCCGAAAATAAATAAGGGACTGGAAGCATTTGTGAAGGAAACGAGACGTTCTGCTTCGGCTTGTGTAAGCTGTTCTCTTTCCCGTAGTTGAACAGACATCTTTGCTCCGGAGGGATAACCGCTAGCCATTCCCATAATCCAGGCGAAACTGCCAACACCGGGGACATTAAATACTGGGCGCATGATCGGTTCAAACAGTACACCCAAAAATGAAACAATGCCAAAAGCAATTAATAATTCAGCAGTGATGAAGAAAGGCAGCAAAGAGGGAAAAACAATTTCCCACCATATTTCCAATCCGCGGACACTTGCTTTTAAAGCTTGTTCGGGAAATAGAATTAAACATAGGGCAAAAAAGATAGTCATGCTTGCCAATAGCAATGTTTGTATGATTTGTTTCAATCGTCATCCTCCTAGAGCAGTTGCTAACTTATACATAGCCCTGAATTAGTTAAAAATCCATGCAGTTTTAGAAATGTTATAGCAAGTTCGGCATGTCGGTTATAAGCATTGGTTCATTTATAGTTTGAGTCAAGCCTTCTTTATAAATATACGCACATACATCTTGCTTTTATGCCATACACTTTTCATATCGATTATAATGCTTAGAATTGAAAGGAATAAGGAGGATGTCGCCATGAAGTTTTCCGGAAAACATCTATTTTTTTTACTTTTCGTCAGTGTCGTTATTTTTGTTCTCGCTACTTACCAATTGCCATACTATATATATAAACCCGGTCATGCAGATGCACTGAATGAAATGGTTGTTGTAAACGATGGGTATACAAGTAAAGGGGACATGCATCTTGTGACCGTGAGCAGTAACCAGGCGACACCAATTCATTATATGCTTGCAAAAATACTGCCTCATCAGGACTTGGTCCCGTTAAAAGATGCTCGGCCGGAAGGGATTTCGGATGAAGAGTATATGCGAGCTCAATTACAAATGATGGAGTCTTCCCAGGAGGCTTCTATTGTTGTTGCATATGAAGCAGCAGGTGAGAAAATTTCAATTGAATATAATGGAATTTTCGTCGTTGATGTTATTGATGGAATGCCGGCTGAAGGTAAATTGCAAATGGGGGATCATATTACGTCAGTAGACGGTCACAAAGTTTCCGAAGCGGATGATTTGATTGATTATGTTGGCCAAAAAAAAGCCGGAGATATAGTTGAACTGGAAATAAACAGAGATGAAGAACAGATGAAAGTGGAAATTGGCTTGGAAGCATTTGATGAGGATAAAGAAAAAGTTGGTGTAGGTATTCAACTCGTTACCGATCGCAATGTAGAAGTGGATAAAAAAATTGACTTTGAAAGTGGCAATATCGGTGGGCCTAGTGCCGGTCTTATGTTCTCATTGGAAATCTATGATCAGTTAACAGAAAAAGACTTAACAAATGGTTTGGAAATAGCGGGTACTGGAAAAGTTGATTACAACGGTAATGTTGGGCGAATTGGTGGCATCGATAAGAAAGTTATTGCTGCGGACAGGGAAGGTTGCGCTATCTTTTTTGCTCCGAATGAGCAAGGGAATAAAGATTCCAATTACATGACAGCCAAAAAAACAGCAGAAGAAATTGGTACGGATATGAAGATTGTTCCGGTTGATACTTTTGAAGAAGCAGTACAGTTTTTAGAAGAACTTAAATAGGAAACTAATACGAAGCGGGTAAGCAGTCAACTATGCTTGCTCGTTTTTGTGCTGGACAAGGAACTATATCAACTAGTAACAAGCGTATGTTGTACAGTAAAAAAATACAAGATCCATAATGAAAAAGCGCATTCGCAAGAATGCGCAAATTATTAAACCGGATTACTTAAAATATCAAGAATAATAGAACTGAATCGATGTCTGATGACCAATTGTGCCTTTCTTGCTTTTACATTCATAGGTTCAAGGTCTTCTGATTGTTTTTCATATGATAGTTGCAGTTCATTCTCCAAATTACTGATTTCTTTTTCAAACCAAGCTTCGTTGTTTTCATATAATTTTGTAGCGGTTTTTTCGTCTTCAATCTCCTGAGGAACCATAAAGTGCAGATTATAAATGTACATTTTGAATTCGCCTAATCCTTGCTGACGGATTCGTTCTTCGAATAAAGAAAGTAATTCTTTTTTTACATTTTCCGAAAAACCATCCGCTTCCATCCCTTTTTCAATTTTTTCAATCGTTATTTTATCGAGCTCCTCTTGATACTTTTGTTGGTCGAAGCCTTTTCGTTCAGCCCAAAATGACATAGTGATACCTCCTGAATTTACTGTTGCCTAATTGGTGGCATGAATTCCTGTTTAAATAATTGTTTCCTAGCTAAAGGGGGCAAAATACTGTAATATGCGAGACTTGCTCGTTCTTCTGCGGAAAGGAGTGGGTTTAATTCTCTTTTTAATCCGGAAGTAATAGGAACATCCATTTCTTTTTTTCTTTTGTTTAAATAAGCTTGCCCTGTCTTTGTAATACCGAGTAAACGCACATATGACACAGAGGCGTTTTGGTGTATTTGCTCGATATCTGTTTGTTTCGTGTTCGTTAATAAATGTACAAAAATTCGTTGTAATCTCGTCCACGTGTACCGCTTTGTTTTAACTAGATTCATCCACTCCCGGAAAGATGATGCTTGTTTGGCGGTACGTTTTATTCGATGCTCCAACCCTTCATTCATTCCATGTATTTGCTTCATTTCCTCCGTCGGCATTGTCATGACTCGGTAATGAAGTAATGGAAAATATGCTTCCCAGGAATGCCACATCGTTGTGAAGGATTTATAATTTTCAAGTTGCTGTACGGATACTTCCGGTAAGGATTGCTTTACATGTGAGGTCATGCTGTTTTGTTTGAAGAGGTTGCGGCGAATACTTGTTGCACTGGCAATTGAGCTATTAATCGTATCGTCATGGTAGTCACTTTTAGTTCGCTTGATGGTGAGCAAGTGAATGGGTAAAACATGATCCATAACTTCTTTTACATAACTGAAACCGAGGATATTGTTCGGTTTCGTTAAATCCAGCTTTGCATCGGTTAGCCCAATTTTATCATACCCTTTCCTGCTCGCTTCCGGAAAGGCGTATCCTTTGTTCAGGTAATGGTGTTGCTCCTGTTTGAAATTGACTTGATTGTTTTTAAAATGCTTGTAAGCAGATTGAAAATAGTGAATGTTCCCTTGTTCGCTGCCGAAGCAAATGCTGTCGACCCCTATTTGATATAACGTTTGCACAGCCCCTTTGGCAAACAGTTCACTACTTTGTACAGCATATGCATAAGGTAACTCGATTACAACATCAATACCGGAAGCTAATGCCGCTTTCGTGCGGTGAAATTTATCAACAATCGCGGGCTCTCCTCTTTGCAAAAAAGATCCGCTCATTACCGCTATGGCACATTCAGCATTTGTGTGCTTTTTTGCCATTTGTACATGGTAGTCATGCCCATTATGAAATGGATTATATTCCACGATTAATCCGCACGATTTCAATAAAACCTCTCCTCTGTTATAATATAGTCATTGTAACAAATAATGGAGTGAACAAACAACTGATTTTGGAGACTTTGGATGAGTAGACTGTTATCTACAGGGAACCTTACAAACAAAGAGCTTGTTATTAATTACAGTATTTGTTGACAAAAGTTCATTTTCCTTTTAAAATACTCATGTTGCCTTGAGGTGATTTTGTTGAAGTTAACAGTAAGTCAAATTAAGAAAAAAACCGTTCATGAGCCTTTTTATTTCAGTAAAATTGTACATGTTTCCGATTTAGAAAAGCTGAACAATGATATTCGCAAGATAGATCCTGTGCAAGTAGATGGGAATTGTTTTATGGAAGGCGATCAAATTATATTTTCCCTTACGATCAGTGGCCACATGATTTTACCATGTGCTCGAACGTTGGCAGACGTACCTTTTTCCTTTGAAATTCATGCAACGGAAATATTTACAACCGCTGATCATTATGACGAAGAAGATGCGGAAAATGAAATTCATCCGATTGATGGAGAAGTACTTGACTTAATGCCTCTAATAAAGGAAAATATTTTATTGGAGATTCCATATCGAGTCTTTTCACATGATAAGAGAGACCATGAACAAGCCGCCTCAAAAGGAAAAGGTTGGGCGATTGTTTCTGATGAAGAAATGGAAGAAACAAAAGATGAAAATATAGATGCGATTGATCCGCGCTTGGAGAAATTAAGCTTGTTGATCGATAAGGATAAGGACAAAACTTAACTTTTTGACTGATTGCATTTTAAGGAGGTGTTATACATGGCAGTACCTAAAAGTAGAACTTCCAAAAAAGTTACGAGACAACGTCGTACACATAAAAAGTTACAAGTACCTGGAATGATTGAATGCTCCAATTGTGGAGAGTTCACGAAGTCACACCATGTGTGTAAAGCTTGTGGCCATTATGATGGAAAAGAAGTAGTTGAAAATCAATAGATGAAAGCCTAGCTGGCTGGAAGCAACAGATCACGATGTGTGATCTGTTTTATTTTTGCACATGAAATAAGGATCTAAGTAAATATGACGGAAGAGGTACGGAATTGTGCTAATATATCCAATAATTAGGAACATGAGCAAATCGTAAACGATTTCTTTTCGCGCGAAAAACCCCACAGTTCAGCTGAACGAAAAGATAATCAAGAAATCTGTTATTCTATCTTTCCTATTTTTTGCATACATTTATAGCAAATATATTAGGAGGGGTGTTATGAATTCGACGAGACAGGATGCGTGGACAAAAGAAGAAGATTTAGTTCTGGCTGAAATCGCATTGCGCTATATACGGGAAGGGAAAACACAGCTTGAGGCATTTAAAGAAGTAGCTGGGCGGTTATCACGTACTCCGGCTGCCTGTGGATTCAGATGGAACGCAGCGATTCGCAAACAGTATGAAGATGCTATTTTGAATGCGAAAGAGGAGCGAAAACACGGAAAAAAGAAAGGATTGAATGCAAGTCGTGACGGAAACATAGATGAAGAAACGCATACGATAGATTCCGCCATTTCATTACTGGAGAAAATGAAAGGTAATTATACATTAGAAAACAAGTCGTTGCTTCACTCTAGGGAAGACACGGTTACATTATTAAAACAGGAGAATGAACGATTAACGAAACAATTGACACGTTACCATGAAGCGTGGAAGGAAATGACTAACTTATGGGAATGGGTTCAATCGAAAAATGAAGAGTGAGCAGTTAATATTCTTTTAAAAAATGTAAAAAAGCGCAGAAGAGTCTGCGCTTTGTACAAGTCAGAAAGTATAATTTTGTGCATAGCTGTCTAGCTTCGACGTACAGGATGTTCTAGTGCAAATCTTTTCGGTGGGGCGAGCATTTACGCGCAGTCCCAGGACGTGGCGTTCTAAGCCTGCTAGCCCAGAAACTAGGCGACTTCCCGAAGCAACTTAAAATAAAGAAGTCTTGCCGATTGACCTTAGAGAGGCTTAGTTGCCTAAGCGCTTAGGTCATCATCAATTCGATAGGTAAAGGAAGACCACTCCCGCACCAACTCATGTATCCCCTTTTGAAGGAGCATGATTTCTTTATCTCAGATTAATGGGAATGTTCGATTACCCCCCACTCTGTGTGGCAAATCTTTAGGTATAGTGATAGTGAAGCTACAGACCCAACATCGAACCACCAGCTCCCGTCTGGCGCAGTCGCTACATTTCTAAGCCGGCCGCTTGTGCTTTACTTAGTTAATTGTTTTCTTGTACTCCTTCTGGAAGCCAGATCAATGGATTTTCACCAAAGTCTCGTTCCATGTCATAGGTAGCTTTTTGAAAGCCCATTTTTTCCCAGAAGTCGTGAGAATTTATGAGCGGGTTAGTTTTAATGGGAAGTTGATATTTTTTAGCATAATCGACAAGTATTTTCCCATAACCGTTATTTCGAAAAGCTGGTAGTACTTCCAACTTCCATAAGACTAGATAGTTCTGGGGTGGATCGAAATAAAAGTCATATTTTTTGCTTGCCTTATAAAGACTCATTCGTGCAATTAACGTATCGCCGTAATAGATACCATAAAAAGGTGAATCGCTATCATTTTCCACCATATTGTTTTGTAAATCTTCCAGCATGGATAGCTCCTGATTACCATACTCTTTAAAGCGTTTAAATTCTTCCAAAGTTTTATAGTTTATTAATAATCTCTCCACTTTTACACTCTGCAATGCAACCTACTCTCCCTCTATACTGTATTTTTCGCTTACCCACTTCTGAAATAGAGATATACGCTAATAACTTACGGTATAACATTCATTACTACTTATCATCAATGAATGTTGATTCATTTGCAAGCAGAACAATGCAAAACGCTAAATGATGCCGAAATATTCTTTAATTAAAGTTTAGCGAATATCATCATTATTTAATCTACCCTTCTATTATAATATAAAATAAATTAGAATGGAATGTACAACCGAAATATATTCCGTTCACGTATGAATTTACTCGCAACCTAAATACAACTTGAAATAATGAAAGTTAGGAGAGACAGCGATGAAAATTGGAATCATTGGAGGCGGCTCCATTGGTTTGTTATTAAGCAGTTATCTAGGTGTACATCATGAACTTACTATTTATGTAAAAAGAAAAGATCAGATGTTTTCACTTAATGATCAAGGGGTAAATTTAATTGATCAATGTACGGTCCCCGTCAAAGCGAAGTTAATAAATCAACTGCAAGCTGAAGATTTACTGATCGTTTGCGTGAAACAGTCTCATATACGTGAAGTCATTAAATATATTAACGCCTTGGATGACAAAGTTCGGGTGCTGTTTTTACAAAATGGTATGGGTCATATGGAAGGGGTCGAAGACATTGCCGAACAGATATATGTTGGTGTAGTTGAGCATGGTGCAATCCGGAGAAGTGATACATCTGTTGTTCATTCAGGCAAGGGGATAATTACCATTGCAGTATATCGAGGAAGCAAGAAACAAATGGAAGTTTTGGCAAACCACTTGAACCAAGAAAGCTTCCCTTTTGCAGTTTCGAGCGACTGGGGAAAATTACTTGCTGACAAGCTACTAATAAATGCAGTTATTAATCCATTAACTGCACTCTTTAATGTGAAGAATAGTCACATAATCGAAAATCAATCGATCGAATTCTTGGCGAAAAAACTATGTAAGGAAGCATGCTTGGCTCTGAACTTGGATTATGGTACGCAGTGGAAACGGGTAACCGAGGTTGCGTTCAAAACAGGCAACAATACATCTTCTATGTTGGAAGATATACTACGGTATCGTAAAACTGAAAATGAAGCCATCTCCTTATATATTTTAAAGCAAAGTAATGTTGAACTTCCATATACTACATTTGTTTACCGTAGTATAATGGCATTAGAAGATAAGAAGGGAATTTTATAATAGCATGAATGATATCAGTTATCTTGCTCTATTCTTTATAATCATCCCCATTATTGCGACATGGCTCGCTTATCGCGTGGGGAACAAGATATACAAGTATGATTGGCAAGCTTTCCATTTCGCTGTAAATACGACAACGGTCTTTTATTTAACAGCTGTAAATCTATTGCTTATTCGCATTTTTGACCAGCAATTTATTGGCATAACAGTGGCTGTTTTACTCTTTATTTTAACTATCATATTAATCTCTCAATGGAAGAAACACACAGAGGTCATTCTTTGGAAAGGAATAAAAGTGCTGTGGAGAATTACTTTTCTGTTGTTTTTTGTACTATATGTTACCGCCATCGCATACACCCTTATCCAAGCAATAATTGCTATATAACCTGTTGTTGAAACAGATTATATGAAAAATTATATTCAATTAGGTAAAATACATAATGGACACTATTATTTTAAAGGGAGTTCTCATGGATGCGGATGAAGCCAGTACAATTAAAAAATGAAAATAAATTGATGAAAGCTTATCGTAACGAATCAGTGCAAATGATGGACTATTTTGATTATGCCCCTTTTCAAGCATTTGCAAATAAACGAATACTTGACCTTGAAAGCCGATCGTTTAATCGTAAGGAATTATCCGAAAAGATACGGGTAATGAATGAAGAATGGGATGCTCCGGAAGCGACACTAGACCAAATCGAACGCTTAAAAAAGTATAATAGTGTCGTTGTAATAGGTGGACAGCAGGCAGGGCTACTAACCGGCCCAATGTATACAGTCAATAAAATAATTTCCATTATCCAGTATGCTAAATCTGAAGAAAGCAAACTGGGTACACCTGTTATTCCTGTTTTTTGGATTGCAGGAGAAGATCATGATTTCGAGGAAATTAATCATGTATGGATGCAAAAAGAAGAAAAATTGAACAAACATATACTTCGTCAATATGACGATGAGAAAGCTCCTATATCTGATCGGTCCATTGACAAACAATTATTCACATCTTGGTTTTATGAACTGCTCGAACAGTTAACGGAGACGGAATATACAAAGCATATTCAAGATAATGTAATGACCTGTATGGAACAATCAAAAACATATGTCGACTTCTTTGCCCGTTTAGTGTTTCAACTCTTTAGAGAAGAAGGTATTGTTTTATTTGATTCGAATCACTTTCTCGCACGCCAATTGGAAAGTGAATTTTTTGTGGAATACATAGAAAAGCAGCAACACATATCCAACATGGTTTTCGATTCAAATCAAAAATTAAATCAAGCTGGATATTATACTTCTCTGGAAATAGATAAAGACGATGCCCACCTTTTTTATCATCAAAATCGTGAGCGGATTTTGTTGAGACGAAATGAGAAAGGTGAATGGGCAGGGAAGCAGAATGAAGTCATATTTACTACAAACGAAATAATTGAAATCGCAAAAAATAAACCGGAATTACTTAGCAACAACGTTGTAACCCGGCCGTTAATGCAGGAGTTACTATTCCCTGTATTAGCATTCATGGGCGGACCTGGGGAAATTAGCTACTGGGCCGCTTTAAGACCGATGTTTCATTGTTTTAATATGAACATGCCACCGGTGTTGCCGCGTCTGTCGTTTTCATTCATAGATGTCAAAACGGAAAAACGATTAAAAAAATGGTCTATCCCTGCTGAAAAAGCCATTCATTATGGCGTGGATAACAGGAAAATAAATTGGCTAGCTTCCCAACAACAGCCCCCAATCGCGCAAATGGTTGAACAAATAAAAGAATCAATTGATAAAGCGCACCTTCCATTGCGGGAAGCGGCAAATGAGATTCGCACAGATATAGGTGCCCTTGCGATGAAAAATTTAAATTATTTATACAAAGATATTGACTTTATGGAGAGAAAAATGAATCGCGCATTGGAAGAACGGTATGAAGAGGAACTAAACGAGTTCGAATTAATTAATGCTGTTCTTTATCCAAACGGGGGACTGCAAGAAAGAACTTGGAATATTATTTCATTTGCCAATGTACACGGTACCCATTTTATTAATGAACTGATCAATGAAACGTATTCCTATAAACAGGAACATTACATTGTCTATTTATAGAGTAAGATGCATGAGGTGGATTATTTTCCATCTCAATTACGGTTTTACCAACATACGAACACGAGAAGTTTAATTTAATCATACACCTACCACCTTCTACCACTATAATTTAATATAAGTGAAATATTAAGATGTTTTGTTTAAACCTTTATAATAAAAACATTCAACTGTCGAGTCTCACGATAAAGAAGGCGCTAGGGTAATGGGTGTTTTTCATATCAGTCAAAACAATTTTTAGATTATATTTTTTTGGTTTATCCGGCTTATTGTTATTTAAGTCGGATAAATTTTTCGTTTTATATAGGACAAAAGAACTAAAAATAAATAGAGTTAAATTTTTTTAAAAATGGAGTGGTGAAAAGTGGGGTATTGTGGTAACATTATATAAACGTTGGACCATTTAAGTGGGGAGATCCATATGTTCATGGGTGAATTTCAACATAATATTGATACAAAGGGCCGGATGATCGTTCCTGCGAAATTTCGGACCGGACTTGGTGATGAGTTTGTGATCACTCGTGGACTGGATAAATGTCTTTTTATTTATCCGATGGATGAATGGAAGGAACTAGAATTAAAGCTAAAAAAACTTCCACTAACAAAAAAAGATGCACGAGCTTTCACCCGATTTTTCTTTTCCGGTGCAATGGAATGTGAAGTAGATAAACAGGGGAGAATTAATATCCCGCAACCATTAAGAAACTATGCTTCATTGGATAAGGAATGTGTAGTTATCGGCGTATCCAATCGTGTAGAGGTTTGGTCGGAGGAGATTTGGGAAGACTATTTTACTGACTCTGAAGAATCTTTTGGAGAGATCGCCGAAAATTTAATGGACTTTGATATTTAATAATGGAAAGTGTATAAAAGTGCGTGTTCAAAAAGGAGGATGAAAATGACCGAGAAGTTCAAGGCAGCGTGGCTTTGAGTAGCGGAATGTATGCTTTTAATACATGAGCAACGGAAAAGCAAGCTAACGACGAAATTCGATGCGTCATTTTTACCGGACTTTTTGAACAACCTCTAAAAGCGGGTGAAAAATATGTTTGATCATTACAGCGTATTAAAAGAAGAAACAATTCGTGGAATGGCAATCCATCCAGATGGTACATATGTTGATTGTACAGTCGGGGGCGCGGGACATTCACTGGAGATTGCTGCTCAACTTAGTAACAAGGGTCGTTTAATCGCATTCGATCAGGACATTCATGCTTTGCAGGCTGCAAAAGAAAATTTAAAAGATTATCATGATCGTACATCTTTTGTACATGCTAATTTCCGGCATTTAGAAACTGAGCTTGAACATTTAGGGATTACTTCTGTCGACGGTATTCTTTTTGATTTAGGAGTTTCTTCACCACAGCTTGATCAAGGAGATAGGGGATTTAGTTATCAACACGATGCAAAGCTTGATATGCGAATGAACCAAAATCAATCAATTACTGCTTTCGACATTGTCAATGAATGGCCTTACGAAAAGCTTGTTTCGATCTTTTTTACATATGGAGAAGAAAAGTTCTCCAAGCAAATCGCTCGTAAAATAGAAAAATATCGGGAAGCAAAACCGATAGAAACAACATATCAACTAGTAGATATTATTAAAGATGCAATTCCGGCTCCGGCACGGAGAAAAGGTGGGCATCCGGCAAAACGTATATTTCAGGCAGTGCGCATTGCCGTAAATGATGAACTATCAGCTGTTCATGACGCACTTCATCAGGCAGCAAAAGTTGTTAATTTAAAAGGTAGGATTGTAGTTATTACGTTTCATTCTTTAGAGGACAGGCTGTGTAAACAGGCTTTTAAAAAATGGAGTACGAGAAAGGCAATTCCCCGTGGAATGCCGGTTATACCCGAAGGCTATGAAGCACCTTTTAAGTTAATAACGAGAAAGCCGATTATACCTGAAAAAGAAGAGGTCGATGAAAACCGACGCTCCCGCTCTTCCAAGCTACGGATCGTCGAAAAGGTAAAGCAGTGGAATGATGAATTTATATATGAAGAAGGGTGGCATAAGAAATGAATACCAATCAGGCTAGAAATTGGCAGCAAGGATATCAAACTTCTCCGTCACAGCAAACGAAACAAGTTACGATAAAAGTTCAGAAACAAAGTTGGGTTACAAAAGGTGAAAAAGTCTTATATTCTATTGTCGCTTTCTGCTTGATTATGGCAGGGGCATATATTGTATTCTACTCTTCCTCCACAGACACGTTAAACAGAGAAATGCAATCTCTCGAACAAACTGTTCAAAAGAAGCAAGTGCAGAATGAAAGCTTACAATTTCAAGTGAAGGAATTGAGTAGACCGGAAAGAATTACAAAAATTGCAAAAGAAAACGGATTAAAAATTCAAGACGCGCAGGTGAAACAAGCAAGTGCTTTGAACAACTAGTCAAGGTGGATACGAAATGAAAAAAAACAAACGAACACACTTTATGACAGCCCTATTGATCTGTTTGTTTGTAGGCTTGTTTGTCCTTCTGGCAGGCAGATTTTTGTACATTCAGGCAACTGGTGAAATAAATGACGTATCATTGGAAGAATGGGCAAAACAAAAACGGTCGGCATCCTACACATTGGAAGCGGAACGAGGGAAAATTTTTGATAATCTTGGAATGACGTTAGCTTATGATCGGCCAACATTTCGGGTTTATGCGATTGTTGATAAATTATACTCCGAAAATCACGAAGAACCAAAACATGTAAAAGATGTCCAAAAAACTGCAGCTGCCTTGGCTCCTTTATTGGATATGGACGAAAAGGAAATCATTGAGCGTATTGAAGAGGGTAAAGAAAAAGAATTGTTTCAAGTGGAATTCGGAACGAACGGTAAGGATTTATCCCAGCAATTAAAGGATGAAATAGATGATCTAGAACTGCCGGGTATTCATTTCACGAAAGAATCCATGCGCTATTATCCGAACGGAATGTTCGCTTCTCATATAATCGGATTCGCTCGAAAAGAAGAAGGCGATGAGGAGATAAAAGGGATTACTGGTATGGAAAAAGTGATGGATGATATGTTAAGTGGTAAGAAAGGGCACATTACATATGAAAGGGATCAATATAACAAAAAGCTGCTTGATCCAAATGAAGTTATTCAAGAGCCGGTTGATGGGAATGATATTTATCTAACAATCGATCAAAAGATTCAAACGTTGCTTGAAGATGTGATGAATCAAGTGGAAGATGAATATCATCCGAAGCGAATCACTGCTATCGTAATGAACCCGAAAACAGGCGAAATTATTGCCATGAGCAACCGACCAAGCTATAATCCAAATAATCCTTCAGACGTACAAAATTGGTATAACGATGTGATTTCGACTCCATTTGAACCAGGATCGACTGTGAAAATGTTTACATGGGCTGCGGCTATTGATGCCGGTGTTTATAATGGAGATGAGTTGTATAAGTCGGGAAGGTATAATATTCATGAAAAAACCACTCCAGTTAGCGATCACAACGGTGGGCGCGGTTGGGGAACTATTACTTTTGACGAAGGACTGCAACGGTCTTCCAATGTGGCAGCTTCAAAGTTAGTGTGGGAGAAACTAGGACCCGAAGCTTATTTGGATTACCTAAAGGCTTTTGATTTTGATGAAAAGACCGGTATTGATTTACCGGGAGAAGTAGCGGGGCAAATTTTATATAATTACCCGCGTGAGAAAATATCAACAGCTTTTGGTCAAGGAAGTACAATGACTCCAATACAGCAAATGAAAGCAGCTACAGCAATTGCAAATGGGGGAAAAATGCTACAGCCTTATGTTATTAAGAAAATTGTTGATCCACAAACAAATGAAATAGTGGAAGAAAAAGCACCAAACGTTGTTGGTGAGCCTATATCGGAAGATACGGCTGGGCAGATGATTGATTTACTGAATTTAGTTGTAAACTCGGATAAAGGGACAGGAAAACCATATAGACTCGATGACTATTCAGTAATTGGCAAAACCGGTACAGCGCAAATACCGAATCCGGATGCCCCGGGCTATTTAACCGGTAAAAATAATAATATTTTTTCATTTCTAGGGATGGCTCCAAAAAATGATCCGAAGCTTATGATGCATGTTTCTGTTACTCAACCGCAATTGGATGCGACTGAATCGGGTTCTACTCCTGTTTCATTTATTTTTAATAATGTGATGGAAACTGGCTTGCATTATTTGAATATAGAGCCGGACAAGGATAGTGGAACGAAAAGCGTCGAAACAATTACAGCTCCTGATCTCATTGGAGAGAAGACGTCTGTTGCAACCAAGAAGCTTGAGGAAGTTGGACTTGAATATACAGTTGTGGGTGATGGGAACGAAATTATTGGCACAAATCTGGACGAAAAAGGCGAAATTATTCAGACAGATCATATTTTGCTTGTGACAGACCAACCGACAATGCCAAATATTATAGGCTGGACCCATCGTGAAGTTAATCAACTGGCAAACTTAACGAATATAGAAGTGGTTGTTGAAGGAAACGGTTTTGTTAACAGCCAAAGTATAAAA
Organism: Virgibacillus sp. W0181; assembly: GCF_051846915.1. NCBI lineage: Bacteria > Bacillati > Bacillota > Bacilli > Caryophanales > Bacillaceae > Virgibacillus > Virgibacillus sp. W0181. The sequence goes on along the minus strand of NZ_JBPYCR010000002.1, from coordinate 133,434 downwards.
GAAGGGACTCGCTTGAAAGAGTCTGCTAAATTAAAAGTAAAACTACACTCGCCTTTTGAAAATAAAGTTGAAACAAAAGAGAATAATGATGAATAGCGATGAAAAGAGGACATAAAAAACAGTGTTCTATTCATTTTTCGATTGTCATATAGTGGATACAAGCCTACCTATGGAAAAGGGGATGGAATATGAAACGAGTATCCGCTGTTACAACGAGAAAAAGAATAGTTACTGTTTTTCTTTTTGGCATTTTCATATTTAGTATAATAACAATGCGTCTTGGTTACGTACAATTTGTAATTGGTAGCGAACTAACGGGTGATGCGATTGATTCGTGGAGTAGAGATATTGCTTTCCAACCGGAACGAGGGAAAATACTGGATAAAGATGGCGATGTCCTGGTCGAAAACGTTTCTGCTCCGTCAGTTATTGTTGTTCCGCGACAAATCAGTGACCCAGATCAAACAGCGGGAAAACTCGCTGAAATATTGGACATGCCAGAGGAAAAGGCCTATAAGAAAGTAACAGAAAATGCATCCAGTGTCCGGTTACATCCTGAAGGTCGAAAAATAACAGAAAAACAAGAGTCGATATTACAAGCCCTAAACATGGACGGAGTTTACTTAGCGAAAGATTCGCAACGGCACTACCCGAATGATACCTTTTTATCACATGTGCTCGGGTTTACCGGTATTGATAATCAAGGGCTTATGGGACTTGAAAATTATTATGATAAGAAGCTGAGCGGAAAGGAAGGCAGTCTTTCTTATTATTCGGATGCCAAAGGCGGAAAAATTCCGGAAATAGCCGATATCTATAAAGCGCCTCAAGACGGTTTAAATCTGAAGACGACGATCGACCTTAAAGTGCAAACAATTATGGAACGTGAATTAAATTTGGCCGTCTCAAAATACAATCCTGATGGGGCGATAGCTATTGCGGTTAATCCGAAAACCGGGGGTATTCTTGGCATGTCTTCGCGTCCAAATTTTGACCCGGCGAATTATCAAGAAGTAGATGGAAAAATATTTGATCGGAATTTACCGATTTGGAGCACGTATGAGCCTGGGTCTACATTTAAAATTATTACGTTAGCTTCTGCTTTGGAGGAAGGAATCGTTGATTTACACGAAGATGAATTCTACGATAAAGGCCATATTAAAGTAGGGAGCGCTAGATTACGCTGTTGGAAAAGCGGTGGACATGGTAGCCAGTCGTATTTAGAAGTTGTAGAGAATTCCTGTAACCCAGGCTTCGTAAGCCTTGGCCAAAAGTTAGGAAAGGAAAAACTTTTTACGTATATTCGTCAATTTGGATTTGGGAAGAAAACAGGCATCGATTTGCAAGGAGAAGGTAGCGGCATTCTTTTTAAGGAAGAAAATGTTGGCCCGGTTGAGCTGGCAACGACCTCTTTTGGTCAGGGTGTGTCGGTAACACCAATTCAACAAGTAATGGCTGTTGCAGCTTCAATCAATGGCGGACATCTGTATGAGCCTCACATTGCTAAAGCATGGGTGGATCCGATAACAGAAGAGACGGTTGAAAACATGAAGCCAAAAATGAAAAAGCGTGTTATTTCTGAGGAAACTTCAACAGAAGTACGAAATGCATTAGAAAGTGTCGTTGCAAAAGGGACGGGAAGAACAGCATATGTTGATGGGTACCGTGTTGGAGGTAAAACCGGAACCGCACAAAAAGTTGGTCCGGATGGCAAGTATTTAGAAAATAATCATATTGTATCTTTTATTGGGTTTGCTCCTGCAGATGATCCGGAAATTCTCGTATATGTGGCTATTGATAATCCTAAAGACGTCGTACAATTCGGTGGTCCGGTGGTTGGCCCTATTGTAGGAACAATTATTGAAGATAGCCTAAGTGCGATGGGGGTAGAGAGGCGCACAGAAGGGCTTGAAAAAGAGTACCAATGGCCGGATCAACCAAAAGTGGAGGTTCCCAATTTAATCGGTCAATCTACAGAAGATTTAATGGAGTACATGACTAATTTGTCTATTGAAACGAATGGAAAAGGGAAGTATATAATCGACCAAACTCCGAAAGCCGGAGTAAAGATCGAACAAGGTGCAAAATTAAGAATTTATTTATCTGATAAAAAAAATCGTGATTCGTATTAAAATTTGGTATACTGAATGAAGTGATTTTATAAATTGAGCTGCAAATTATGAGAGAGGATCGGTTCCATGAAACTACAAGATATTATTTCTATTTTACCATTTTATACAATGCAAAATGAGATGGACAATTTGGAAATTAATCATATTGATACGGATCACCGTAAGATTCAAGCGGGCGGTTTATTTATATGCATCCCTGGATTTACGGTTGATGGTCATGATTTTGCACAATTAGCTGTAGAAAATGGTGCTGTCGCCATCCTTGCTGAAAAAGAACTGGACGTAGCTGTTCCGACAATTGTAGTTCCGGATACGACTAGAGCACTCGCTATGGTTGCAGCTAAATTCTTTCAATTCCCGACTGAGAAAATGCCGCTTGTTGGCATCACTGGGACAAATGGTAAAACGACGATTACGTATTTATTAGAAGCTATTTTTAATCACCATCAAATGAGTACCGGGTTGATTGGCACGATTCAAATGAAAATAGGGAATGAGACCTATCCGGTGAAAAATACAACACCTGATGCGCTGTTTTTACAAAAAATGTTTAAACGAATGGCAAATGAGCAAGTGGAAGCGGCGATTATGGAAGTCTCTTCACACGCCCTTGATTTAGGCAGAGTATTTGGGTGTGACTTTGATATAGCTATTTTTACAAATTTATCACAAGATCATCTGGACTATCATAAAAATATGGATGATTACTTACGAGCAAAAAGCTTATTATTTTCACAACTAGGAAATAGCTATAATAGCGGGCAAGCGAAATTTGCAATTATTAATCAAGATGATCCTTCTAGTTCACTTTTGAAAAAGAGCACGTCACAAGCTATTCTTACGTATGGATGTAATGGAGATGCAGACGTGAAAGCGACAAATATTAAACTCGATATTAAGCAAACCCGCTTTACTCTTGAAACCCCGGTTGGAACGATAGCCGTTCAAAGTAATTTGATAGGCATGTTTAATGTGTATAACATGCTGGCAGCCGGCGCAGCAGCAATCGCGATGAATATTCCGCTTGCAGTTATTAAAGAGGCATTGGAAAGCATGCAAGGTGTAAATGGTCGATTTGAACAAGTGTTGAAAGGTCAAGGCTTCGCTGTCATCGTGGATTATGCGCATACGCCGGACTCTTTGGAAAACGTGTTACAGACAGTTAAACAATTTTCGAAACAGAAAGTGTATGTCGTTGTCGGTTGCGGTGGCGACCGAGATCGCCAAAAACGACCGCTTATGGCCAATGTGGCGTTAAAATATGCTGATCGCGCGATCTTCACATCTGATAATCCACGAACAGAAAACCCATCTGCAATCTTGGATGATATGACGAACTCGCTTAAGGAAACACATTTTGAAGTCATTGAAAGTCGTAAAGATGCCATTAACCATGCTGTCAATCTAGCACAAAAAGATGATATCGTATTAATTGCGGGTAAAGGACATGAAACATACCAAGAAACAAACGGGGTTAAACATGATTTTGATGATCGAAAAGTTGCCGGTGAAGCAATTAGACACAAGGGGATATAACAATGCTGTTTCATACGAATTGGCTTACAAAGCTATTTCCAACATATAAAGGCAATCCGCATGGTTACGATTCTATTGCTGAAGTAACGACGGACAGCCGTCTAAAATCACATAAGTCGCTATTTATCCCGCTAATTGGCGATCACTTTGATGGTCATGATCATTTAGAACAAGCGGTTAATAATGGTGCTTTAGCTGTTATATGGGATGAGAATAAACAGCTACCGTCTTTCTTGCCGGCAGACTTTCCGGTTTTTTTTACGTCAAACACGCTAAATGCTTTACAAAAACTTGCCAAAGCATATCGGAATGAAATAAACCCTCTCGTTATCGGCATTACCGGTTCAAATGGAAAGACAACAACGAAGGACATTATTGCATCTATTATGAAAACAACTTACAATACCCATGCTACGGAAGGGAACTTTAATAATCATATTGGCTTGCCGTTGACCATATTAAGGATGCCGCGGTCGACAGAAGTACTCGTTCTTGAAATGGGGATGAATGCTTTTGGTGAAATTGAGCAATTATCGAAAATTGCCTGCCCGGATTATGCAGTTATAACAAATATCGGGGAATCACATATTGAATACCTCGGCTCACGGCAAGGCATTGCTAAGGCAAAGCTGGAAATTACAGCAGGCTTAAAAGATACCGGACACCTTATTTTGGATGGGGATGAACCTTTATTATCGATCAGTAACGTCCATCAGCAAATCCGCTGTGGTTTTGAGCATAATAATGATGTGAGGATAAATATAGTTGGAATTGACCTAGAAGAAACTGTATTTGAATTGTCCAATGGCGAGCACTACGCTATTTCATTATTGGGAGATCATCATGCCAAAAATAGTACGTACGGGATCGTCCTGGCTGAGAAACTTGGGATATCATCGTCAACTATTAAAGATGGCTTATCTAAAATAAATATTACCGGGATGCGCTTTGAACGATTACAAGGAAATAACGGAACAACGATTATTAACGACGCATATAATGCTTCGCCCACTTCGATGATTGCTGCCATCGACGTAATTAAACAGACGAAAGGTTTTAACCATAAAATACTTGTACTAGGCGATATTTTTGAACTAGGCGATCAGTCGATTGCATTGCACCAATCGGTTGCGCCTCACATCGATGAGCAAATTACCGCTTTGTTTACGTATGGGGAGGCGGCACAAGAAATTACAAAACAAGTGCAACAGATGAATAATCATACGAAGAGTATTCATTTTAATTCGATCGGCCCATTGCTTGAAGAGTTGAAACCACTTTTGAATAAAGATACAATCGTTTTATTCAAGGCGTCCCGAGGGATGAAATTTGAAAAACTGATTGAAAATGTATTGTAAGTAATTATAATTTTTATGTGAACGTATGGATGGTTAAAAAGGAGGAGAATTACATGAGTATATATGTTTTAACTATGACAATCGCTATTTCATTTTTAATTACCGTCCTCCTATCCCCGATTTTCATTCCTTTTTTAAGACGTTTAAAATTTGGACAAAGTATTCGAGAGGAAGGCCCGGAGTCCCATCTTAAAAAGACAGGAACCCCAACAATGGGTGGATTAATGATTGTATTCAGCGTTGTAATCACATCAGTAATCATTGTAAATAAATTTGGTATCTATCCTATTAGCTACAAATTTTGGCTATTGTTGTTTGTTATTGCTTCCTATGGATTGCTCGGGTTTTTAGACGATTTTATTAAAATTGCAAAGAAGCGTAACTTAGGGCTAACTTCCAAACAAAAAATGCTTGGGCAATTGGTTATTGCACTTATATTTTACATTACTTTGCGCTATGCAGGTTTTCCAACGTATGTTGAAATTCCCGGAACAGATGTCCAATGGGAACTGGGATGGGGTTACGCATTGCTAATTATTTTTATGCTTGTAGGTTCTTCCAATGCGGTGAATTTAACAGATGGACTTGATGGGCTGCTGGCAGGAACGGCAACGATCGCCTTTGGGGCATTTGCCCTTCTTACTTCTTACGCTTTTGTTGAAAACGAAGTAGCAACGATATTTTCATTAGCTGTTGTTGGATCGCTTTTAGGCTTCCTTGTTTTTAATGCCCATCCTGCCAAGGTTTTTATGGGAGACACTGGATCATTGGCATTAGGTGCTGCAATTGCAGCTGTAGCAATTTTGACGAAAATGGAATTTGTTCTCATTATTATTGGCGGAGTATTTGTTCTGGAAACACTTTCTGTTATAATTCAAGTGATTTCATTTAAAACAACAGGAAAACGAGTGTTCAAAATGAGTCCATTACATCATCATTACGAGTTGTTAGGTTGGTCCGAATGGCGGGTTGTAACAACATTTTGGCTTATTGGACTTATTTTTGCTGTTCTCGGAGTATATATTGAGGTGGGCTTAACTTGAATAAATTAACCACATTTCCGTATGAGCATGTGCTCGTATTGGGTTTGGCAAAAAGCGGAACGGCTGCAGCCAAAGTTCTATTAGCAAATGAAATTAACGTGCGCGTCAACGATGGAAGTGAAGTAGATAATGAAGAGGTTGTAAAAGACTTGGAATCCCTCGGTGCGGAAGTGATTACCGGCTCACATCCCATCGCTGTACTGGAAGATATATCGATGATCGTTAAAAATCCAGGCATCCCCTATGATCACCCATTAATTAAGGAAGCACAAAATAGGGACATTCCAATTGTTACTGAAATCGAACTGGCAGCTCAACTTGCTCGTGGCCCAATTATCGGCATTACCGGTTCCAATGGGAAAACAACAACAACGTCGATGACGGCCCAAATGCTCGAGCAAAGCAACCTTCCTGTCCAAGTAGCCGGGAACATTGGCACAGCAGCAGTTGAAGTAGCCGAAAAGACGGACCATGAAGAACGATTACTGCTTGAGCTATCTTCATTTCAGTTACTCGGTGTTCAAATGTTTCGACCGAAAATTAGTGCTATATTAAACATTTACGAAGCACATCTAGATTATCATAAGACATTAGAAAATTACCAACAGGCGAAATGCAATATTTTTAAAAACCAAATAAAAGAAGATTTTCTCGTTTATAATGCGGATGATCCAACATTAGTCCAGCTAGTTGAACAAGCAAATGCGCAACTTGTTCCCTTTTCTGTAACAGGTTACCAAGATCAAGGAGCTTGCGTGTCTGACGGATTCATTTATTTTAAGAATGAATCCATTATTAAAGTAGAAGATATTGTCCTAGTAGGGGAACATAACTTGGCAAATGTATTGGCTGCGGTCAGTATTGCTAAGTTAAGTGGCGCAACAAATACGGCAATAAAACATGTGCTAACGACGTTCACCGGGGTAAGACACCGGTTGCAATTCGTTGCCAATGTGCAAGAGCGGCTGTTTTATAATGACTCCAAGGCAACAAATTTGCTGGCAACTCAGAAGGCATTGCGAGCATTTCGACAGCCGGTAATTTTACTTGCAGGAGGACTTGATCGTGGGAACGGCTTCACCCCATTAATTCCTGATTTAACCTATGTGAAAGAAATGATTCTTTTTGGGGAAACAGCAAAAAAGCTGGAAGAGCTGGCAAATGAAGCAGGTATACCGTCAATTATGACGAAAGATGTGATGGAGGCAGTAGATCAAGCATTTGCTTCATCCGTTGAAGGAGATGTAATATTGCTATCGCCAGCCTGCGCGAGTTGGGATCAATACCGAACATTTGAAGAAAGAGGAGACATGTTTATCCATGCTGTGCATAGACTAGCATAGGGGCTTGTTTCCTTCATACTGAGAAGACAAACACCCCCTTTTAAAAGCTAATTAAAGGGGTGTTTATTTTGTTTAAAAAAATGTTTCACTATCGGAACGCACCTGATTATACGTTGTTGGGAGTTATTATACTACTCCTTCTCATAGGTGTTGTCATGGTATATAGTTCATCCTTTATCTGGGCAGACTACAAATATGCTGACACGTTATTTTTTTTGAAAAGACAAGCATTATTTGCAGGAGTTGGAATTGTTGCTATGTTCTTAACATTACTTATTCCTTATGGAACGTGGAAAAAACATGCACCCGCTCTTCTATTTATTTGTTTTATATTATTATTAGCTGTATTAATCCCTGGTATAGGTATTGTTCGCGGAGGCGCTCAAAGCTGGATTGGTGTAGGAGCGTTCAGTATTCAACCTTCTGAATTTATGAAACTCGGTTTAATTGTTTATTTATCGGCGTACTTGGCAGGCTATCAAAAACACATTACTTCATTAAAAAAAGGTTTTTTGCCTGTTATTTTACTCGTATTCACCGCATTTGGATTCATTATGCTGCAGCCTGATTTGGGGACGGGGGTTGTTCTCGTCTTAACATGCATGATGCTCATTTTTGTTGCAGGAGCACGACTTTCTCACTTTGCCGGTCTGGCACTACTGGGATTGGCCGGTTTTGTATTTCTTATATTATCAGCACCATATCGAATTAGCAGAATAACTGCATTTTTAAATCCATGGGAGGATCCTTTAGGGGATGGGTTTCAAATTATACAATCTCTATATGCTATTGGGCCAGGCGGTTTAATGGGTGTAGGTTTCGGGAAAGGGTTGCAAAAATATTTTTACTTGCCTGAACCTCAAACTGATTTTATTTTTGCTATATTGGCTGAGGAACTAGGGTTTATTGGCGGGACGTTTGTTATTTTCTTGTTTGTTCTTCTGTTTTGGCGCGGAATTAAAATCGCACTAGAAGCTCCGGATGCTTTTGGTCGATACTTGGCATTGGGAATTGTTTCGATGCTTACCATTCAAATGATGATTAATATTAGTGTAGTTATTGGGCTCATACCTGTAACAGGTATCACGCTTCCATTTTTAAGTTATGGTGGATCGAGTTTAACGTTAACGCTCTGTTCGGTAGGAATTTTATTAAATATTAGCAGGTATGTGAGACTTTAGACCTGAATTATACAGAAGATTCACTATGGTAAAAATTTGTACGAATAAAAATTCAGTGTCTACTATATGTTTACTCGAATAATATGCTATAATTCATATATTACAAGAAACGGTATATTCTATTAAATACCGTTTTATTTTTTAGACAATAAAAAAATTTAAAGCTATACTGCCATAACATAATTATAGTGAAATACACATTCAGTAGCATTAAAAAATAATGAAGGAAGAAAAAATATGAAAGAGAAGAAAGTCGTTTCCATTGAGGATCGGATACCAAAGTTGAAACAAGCTAGAAAAAAGAAAGCGAATCGACGTTTGATCTTTTATCTATCTATTTTTTTCATTTTAATTTCCATCATTGTTTATTTGCAGTCCCCATTGAGTCATATTAAACAAATTCAAGTGAAAGGTAATGAATTTGTATCAAAAGATGAAGTAATTGCATCAAGCAAACTGACGACGAAAACGAATATTTGGACGATTGACAGATCTAAAATTGAGAAAGAAATTGGACAAAACGATGTAATAAAATCAGTCGAAGTTATGCGCAAGCTACCATGGACCGTGGAAATTCAACTTCATGAACATGGTCATATCGGGTATATTAAGGAAAAGGGACTATATCATCCGGTATTGGAAAATGGTGAAGCATTAAAGTCTACTAGCAAGTCTGTCATCGGTGATGCACCTTTATTATCCGATTTTAATGATAAAAAGTTTTTGCTTCAGCTTGCCAAGGAACTGAATCAATTGCCTGATAGTATTATTCGTTTAATATCGGAAATTTCGTGGCAACCGACAGAAAAAAACAAAAATAAGATTATTTTATATATGAATGATGGGTATACAGTAGATGGCACGATTAGGGATTTTGCCAATAAAATGAAAGCATATCCTTCTATTGTAGCCCAGCTAGAACCCGGAGAAGAGGGAATCATTCACATTGGTGTTGGTTCGTACTTTGAAAAAACAGGTTCTGAAGAAAAAAAGAAAGAAACGGAAGAAGCATTGGACGAGTCTTCCTAATTACAATGAGGAATACGATGCCCATTTTATTTCTTTAAAACTTCTTTTTGATTCACATTGATTTAAAATAGTAGTTTAATATATTATAAAGCTAATGGATAATGAAGTTTGACTGATATTAGGAGGTGCCTTTACATGAATAATAGTGAAATTTTAGTAAGTCTTGATATAGGTACAGCAGAAATAAAAATTATTATTGGTGAAGTACTAAACGATTCTTTAAATATTATTGGAGTAGGGACAGCAAAATCGAACGGTATGAAAAAAGGTGCCATCGTAGATATTGACGAAACAGTCCAATCAATCCGAAATGCAGTAGATCAGGCGGAACATATGGTTGGCATGCAAATCGAACGAGTTGTTGTCGGGATCAATGGGAACCATATACAACTCCAACCTTGCCACGGTGTTGTTGCCGTGCAGAGCGATAGCAGGGAGATTAGTGACGAGGATATAACGAGAGTGATTGATGGAGCACAAGTAATATCGATCCCGCCGGAAAGAGAAATTATAGATGTTATCCCGAAACAGTTTATAGTTGATGGATTGGATGAAATAACGGATCCTAGAGGGATGATCGGTGTTCGGTTAGAAATGGAAGGCACAATTATTACTTGTTCCAAAACATTTTTACATAATATATTAAAATGTGTTGAGCGTGCTAATCTGGAAGTGCTCGATATTTGTTTGCAGCCACTTGCTGCTGGAACCATCGCCTTATCAAAAGATGAAAAAAATCTTGGTGTAGCTTTGATTGATATTGGTGGTGGCTGTACAACGGTGTCAGTTTTTGAACATGATCATCTTGTTTCTACAAGCATGGTGCCACTCGGTGGAGATAATATTACAAAGGATCTATCCATCGGGCTGCGAACATCAACAGAGGCAGCTGAAGATATTAAGGTTAACTACGGTCATGCTTTTTATGATATGGCTCAGGAATCAGAAACATTTGAAGCATTTATTATTGGCAGTAATAAGAAAGAAACTTATAATCAACTGGATATTGCAGATATGATCGAGGCAAGACTTGAAGAGATCTATGCATATGCGATAAGGGAAATTAGAAGAATGGGATACAAGGACTTGCCGGGAGGTTATGTCTTAACAGGCGGTACGATGAAAATGCCTGGCGTACTCGACCTTGCACAGGATATTCTAAGATCTAATGCACGGATTGCCATACCGGATTACATTGGTGTTAGAGAACCGCAGTTTACGGTAGGAGTTGGAACCTTGCAATTTGCTTACCGTAATGCGAAAATACAAGGAAAAGAATTATTTCCTTCTGTCGTTATGATGTCGAATGAACAGCCTGTTAAACGTCCTAAAAAGCAGCGAAACAGCACAGAAGGAAAAAAAGAAAAGAAAGAATCAGGCATGGCTAATTTATTCAAGTATTTTTTTGATTAATAACATGTTGTATATATTTTATTTTTAACTGCTTTTTAAATCCTGTGATTTTACATATTAGGAGGAACAAATTATGTTAGATTTTGATACGAATATGGACCAGCTAGCCACTATAAAAGTAATTGGTGTTGGTGGCGGCGGAAACAATGCTGTAAATCGAATGATTGAACATGGCGTGGAAGGCGTTGAGTTTATTGCAGTTAATACAGACTCCCAAGCGTTGAATTTGTCAAAAGCTGAAGTAAAGCTACAAATCGGAGGAAAACTTACGCGAGGACTGGGTGCTGGTGCTAATCCAGAAGTTGGAAAAAAAGCTGCTGAAGAGAGTAAAGAACAAATAGAAGAAGCCTTGCAAGGTGCCGACATGATCTTTGTCACAGCAGGTATGGGCGGTGGAACCGGCACAGGTGCTGCCCCTATCATTGCTCAGGTTGCCAAAGACCTTGGTGCATTAACTGTCGGGGTTGTTACTCGCCCGTTTACGTTTGAAGGAAGAAGACGTTCGACACAAGCAATTAGCGGGACAGATACATTAAAAAGCAGTGTAGATACGTTAATTGTTATTCCGAATGATCGACTCTTGGAAATTGTTGATAAGAACACGCCGATGTTAGAGGCGTTTAGAGAGGCAGATAATGTCCTACGTCAAGGGGTACAAGGTATTTCAGACTTAATTGCGAAGCCTGGCTTAATTAATGTCGACTTTGCAGACGTAAAAACGATTATGTTTGATAAAGGGTCAGCTTTAATGGGGATTGGTGTTGCAACCGGAGAAACTCGCGCAACAGAAGCCGCAAAAAAAGCGATTTCCTCTCCATTATTGGAAACTTCCATCGATGGAGCACACGGTATTTTAATGAATATATCTGGTGGGACAAACTTAAGTCTTTATGAAGTACAGGAAGCGGCGGATTTAGTTACATCAGCTGCCGACGAAGAAGTTAATGTTATTTTCGGTTCGGTCATTAATGAAAACTTAAAAGAAGAAATTATTGTTACGGTCATCGCTACTGGCTTTGATGAATCCAAACGCATGGATAATCAGCAAAGTAAACGACCGGTTACCCATCACCATCAGCATGCAGCTGCAAAAACAACGGAACCGGATCATGAGGAAGAAATGGATCATTCTTCTGTTCAGCAGGAAGGCACGTTAGATATCCCAACATTCCTTAGAAATCGTAATCGAAATCGCCGATAAATATAAAAATTACTTACTTAGCTCAACGCTCGGAATAATATCCGAGTGTTGAGCTTTTTTATATGGAAAAGATTAGTCTGTACTTGCTATCAATAAACAAATAAACAGGTAAAAGTAGACGTATATATACGAGTATGTACGAAAGTATATGTTTCTTTTTCAGCACCCGACAAACTTGCCGAAAACTAGCTTAAATTAGTCGTGATCTGCATACAGGATATGACAGACTTTTTATTGTAGCTCAGTTATACTTCATATATTGAACGGGCCATTATGTTGTTGGACTGATTCTTGTTGATGCTGGTGCAGAGAGGAAGAGCGACGTGACAATATATTTGGATGCGGTCTGGCTCTTAAATTTTTTAATTGACATGATGCTTTTAATGCTGACACAAGCATTGGCAAAAGATAATACAAAAAAGATACGAATTATAATTGGATCTTTTATTGCTTCCCTCCTGGTACCAATTTCTATTTATTTTCCAGGCACTTTTTTTACAACCTTTTTCGGGAAAATCGTTTACTCTGTCATCATTATTTTGAGTGCTTTCCAGTTCATTTCCGTTAATAAAGTGTTGAAGCTCCTGTTTCTTTTTTACTTTACTTCATTTGCTATTGGGGGTGGATTAATCGGGGTACACTTTTTACTGCAAGATACATATCAGTTATCGGAAAATGGATTTTTAACTTTTCAAGGAGGGTATGGAGATCCGATTAGTTGGATGTTCGTTATTATAGGGTTTCCTTTCATTTGGCTATTTACAAAAACTCGCATGGACAAGCACGCAATTGAAAAAATCCGCTATGATCAGCTATGCCCCGTCACTATTCAAATGAAAGGTAAATCCTTTCAAACGGTAGGATACATTGATAGCGGGAACCAATTAGTAGACCCCTTGACAAAAAAACCTGTTATTATTTGTGACGAACAGTTTTTGTTGCAATGGTTCACAAAAAAAGAATGGGAACTGTTGAATGTTGCGTTTAAAACGCTTAACATGGATGAATTTCCAAGCGGGTGGGAAAAAGATATCTGTTTTGTGCCATATCAAGGCGTCGATGGAAGTAGCCAGTTTTTATTAGCATTGAAGCCGGAAAAACTGATTATTGAATATAATGGAGAAATAATAACAACAAGTCAATGTTTAATTGGTATTCAATTTGCAAGCTTATCGAAAGATGCCAGCTATCATTGTTTACTGCAACCACAATTGATTAAGATGGCAGCCTAAACTTACTATATTTACAGAAGGAGCGATGACTGTTGACAGGTTGGAAACTGCGTTTGCGTATGTTCTGGTACAAAGTGTTAATTAAATTAAAGATTAAGTCGGATGAAATTTATTATATTGGAGGAAAAACAGCACTCCCTCCACCATTGGATAAAGAAGAAGAAAGAGAATTGCTGCAGTTATTGCCAGAAGGAGACAAATCCGCACGTGCCGTTCTAATTGAGCGAAACTTACGCTTGGTAGTTTATATTGCACGAAAATTTGAAAATACAGGAATCAATATTGAAGACCTAATAAGCATAGGGACGATTGGTCTGATTAAAGCAATTAATACATTCAATCCGGAACGGAAAATCAAGTTGGCAACTTATGCATCCCGATGTATTGAAAATGAAATATTAATGTACTTAAGGAGAAATAATAAACTGAGATCTGAAGTCTCCTTTGACGAACCATTGAATGTTGACTGGGATGGGAACGAATTATTATTGTCAGACGTCCTCGGAACGGAAATTGATATTATAACGCAAAATCTGGAAACGAAAGTAGATAAACAATTACTGAAAAACGCTTTATCTCAGCTTAATGATCGGGAAAAACAAATTATGGAATTGCGATTCGGTTTAATTGGCGTCGAAGAAAAAACGCAAAAAGATGTAGCAGATATGCTTGGAATATCTCAATCCTATATTTCCCGGTTGGAAAAGAAAATTATTAAAAGACTGCAAAAAGAATTTAATAAAATGGTATAGGGGTTAAACCCTGTATCCACGTTTGTTTTCCATAAATCCAAAATATTTCAACCATTTTTTTACTTTGCTAGCTTGCATAAAAAAACTTCCGGGAGGAGATACTGTCCTCATACAGCATCACCAACTGGGAGGTAGAAAAAGCATGCTTAGACATAAGGTTGAAATATGTGGTGTTGATACATCAAAGCTGCCAGTTTTAAAAAATGAGGAAATGAGAAAGTTATTTAAAAGAATGCAAACAGAGGGTGACTTAACCGCACGTGAAGAGCTGGTAAACGGCAATTTACGGCTAGTATTAAGTGTTATTAAACGATTTAATAATCGAGGGGAATATGTAGATGATTTATTTCAAGTAGGTTGTATTGGTCTCATGAAATCAATTGATAATTTTGATTTAAGCCACAACGTTCGTTTTTCAACATATGCTGTACCGATGATTATCGGTGAAATTCGCAGATATTTGCGAGACAATAATCCGATCAGGGTTTCCAGATCATTACGCGACACTGCTTATAAAGCACTACAAATAAGGGAAAAACTAATTAGTAAAACACAGCAAGAGCCAACACCAATGGAAATTGCGGAAGAAATGGGTGTTCCTCATGCAGACATTGTTTTTGCAATGGATGCAATTCAGGATCCCGTCTCTTTATTTGAACCGATTTACAATGACGGCGGAGATCCTATTTATGTAATGGACCAAATAAGTGATGATAAAGATTCGGAAGGAACTTGGGATGATAAATTATCATTAAAGGAAGGTATGCATTTATTAGGAGATCGGGAAAAGATGATTTTGAACAAACGTTTTTACCAAGGAAAAACACAAATGGAAGTTGCTGAAGAAATTGGAATTTCGCAAGCGCAGGTTTCCCGTTTAGAAAAAGGTGCGATTGAACAAATGAATAGTGATATGTTTAAATAATCTCTCCCCAAAAAATAGGACAGGAATAACCACCTGTTCTTTTTTTGGGTTTTAGAGGTTGTTCGAAAAGTCACCCAATTATTAGCGGCGAATCTCTTCGTTGGCTTGTTTCTCCGTTGCTCATGTATCTACATGTATACATTCCGCTCCTTGGAAAAGAAGAAGACTTTTCCTGCGTGCGATGCGGATTCAGGGAAGATTTCCTTATGCTTGAAACTACGCCTCCTCGACCTTCTTGCTCCTAATACGGCTCTTTTTGAACACACACTTTTAATGTTTTCGAAAAATACTATTTATAATGTGTTTTCGTTTCTATATGAAAAATTATTCACCTCTTGCATATATATATGGTAAGGTGGTGATCAGCTTGATTAAATTGTCTGAATTACAATTGAAAGAAATTATTGTCGTTAACAGCGGCAAGCGACTCGGTTATATTTTTGACTTAGAAATCGATCCAGATCGCGGTTTTATTATTGCGCTTATTGTTGCAGAACGAGGGGCAAAAGGAACGATGTTTAAAAAGACAGAGGAGCGTCTTATCTACTGGGAGCAAATTGCGACGATTGGCTCGGATGTTATACTCGTAAATGATGGACAAAATCCAAACGATTTTTTACGCAACTAATGAAGAAAACAGAAAATATGGTAAAATAATGGTGAAGCATGTAAAACATGTGGAATTTATATATACTAACTTCATAAGTGATCATTATTTGAACAGGAGAGTATGCAGGAATGGATGTTATAACAAATCTAGCAAATATCGAAACAAAGGTCCAAGAAGCTTGCGAAAAGGTAAATCGAAAAACAGATGAAATAACCATAATCGGAGTAACGAAATATGTTACAATAGAACGAACAGAAGAAGCAATCCGTTCTGGAATTACGAATATTGGCGAAAATCGCGCAGAAGAACTGACAAAGAAATACAGTCAAATTCAAGATAAGGCAACATGGCATTTTATCGGTACACTGCAATCACGAAAAGTAAAAGACGTCATTGATAAAGTCGATGTTATTCATTCGTTGGATCGCATGTCTGTCGCTAAGCAAATTGATAAACGAGCTTCAAGTCCAATTGATTGTTTCATTCAAGTAAATGTAAGCGGCGAGGAAGCAAAGCATGGCCTAGCACCGAATGAAGTACTTCCTTTCATAAAAGAACTTGAACCGTATAAAAACGTTCGTATCGTCGGACTAATGACAATGGCTCCGCATGTAGAAGATGAATCATTATTAAGACGTACGTTTAAGGATTTGGCTGCATTGCGAGATATGATTCAACATGAACAGTTGTCTCATGCACCGTGTGCTTATTTATCAATGGGAATGAGCAATGACTATGAAATTGCAATCGAGGAAGGTGCTACACATATTCGTATCGGTTCCAAATTAGTCGGAGCAAATTAAAAGTGGGGAGATATGATGAGTATTAAAAATAAATTGAAAAATTTTTTCACCGTTGATGAGGAGTATGAATACGTGGAAGAAACAGACATGGCTTCAACAGGTTTAAATGAGAAACAAGAAGGTAAAAATGTGGTTAACTTATCGAAAATACAACAACCTTCATCGAGAGTCGTTCTTTGTGAACCGAGATCATATGATGAAGCACAGGAAATAGCGGATAATATAGTTAACCGTCGCGCGGTCGTTATCAATTTGCAGCGTGTCGACCATGTGCAGGCGAAGCGAATTGTTGATTTTTTAAGTGGCACCGTTTACGCCGTCAAAGGAGATATCCAAAAGCTTGGTTCCGAAACATTTTTATGCACCCCGGATAATGTCGATGTTACAGGTTCTATAACAGAGGCATTCACTGGTGAGAGTGAATTTGATAAAGGATGGTAGACGCTGATGTGGCAGTTATATAATATACTTAGCATTGCCTTGGAAATTTATAGCTTTGCATTACTTATTTACATTTTAATGTCATGGTTTCCGGGAGCAAGAGAATCTGCTTTTGGTAACTTCTTAGGAAGAATTTGTGAACCTTATTTGGAGCAGTTTAGAAAATTCATTCCACCAATTGGAATGATTGACATTTCTCCGATCGTTGCAATCTTTGTTCTGTTTTTAGCAAGAAATGGTTTGCTTGCTTTATTTCAAATGATAGGATGATAGCAGGAAAAAATGAGTATTTATCAGCATTTTCGAGCGGACGAGCACGCTTTTATTGATAAAGTTATATCATGGAAGGAAGCTGTGGAACAATCGTATCGGGTACATTTAACTGATTTTCTGGATCCAAGAGAGCAGCAAATCGTAACTAGCATTGTAGGTACAGTAAATGAAGAAATACAACTCGCTCTTTTTGGCGGTGTTAAAGATACGGAAAGAAAGCGTGTTATTATTGCACCTTTCTATGAAGAAGTAAAAGAAAGTGATTTTCAGCTAGTGCTACTGCAAGCTGATTATCAACGTAAATTCAATGTTTTAACACATCGCGATATTATGGGAGCTTTCCTTTCTCTCGGAATTGATCGGAAGAAGCTTGGAGATATCGTTGTAGATGATGGAATTATTCAAATCATCGCAGCGGAAGAGATTGCCCCATTTGTCTTGATGAATTTAACGAGGATAAAAAATGCTACCATTCAATTGGAACAGACTTCTCTTTCAAATAGACTCGAAAAAAAACTGGAGTGGAAGGAGTCTATTCAAACCGTATCATCTATGCGTCTTGACGTTGTCATCAAGGAAATTTATCGAATTTCAAGAAAAAATGCAGTTGAATTTATTCAAAAAAAAGCAGTGAAAGTTAATTATAAACAAGTAGAGGATTGTGCCTTTCAATTCATGGAAGGCGATTTGATATCTGTTCGTGGAAAAGGAAGAAGCAAGCTTATTAAAGTTCATGGACAGACAAAAAAAGAAAAATGGCGTATTACAACAGCAGTGTTAAAGTTTTAAACGTATGAACATACGTGAATATGTTCAAGTTTTTCTTTGAAATGGTAAGTTCTTGTCGAAAATAAGTGTAGTTATTGGAAATTTGTATTATAATAGAATGAAATGAATCGATTTATAAGGAGGTGGCTTAGTTGTCGTTATCACCGCTGGATATTCATAATAAGGAGTTTACCCGAGGTTTTCGTGGATATGATGAAGATGAAGTAAATGAATTTTTAGATCAAATAATTAAAGACTATGAACTTACGATTAGAGAAAAGAAAGAGCTAGCAGCCCAAGTACAAGAATTAAATGAAAAGATCGGACACTTTACAAGCATCGAGGAGACACTCAATAAATCTATTATAATTGCCCAAGAAACAGCTGAAGAAGTGAAGGGAAATGCACGTAAAGAGTCAAAGTTAATAATCAAAGAGGCAGAAAAAAATGCTGATCGCATAATAAATGAAGCTTTAAACGAATCACGAAGGATCTCAATGGATGTAGAAGACTTAAAAAAACAGGCGAAAGTATTTCGAACCCGCTTGAGAATGTTAATTGAAGCCCAACTGGAAATGGTTGGAACAGATGATTGGGAAGATTTATTTGATGCGGAGCTTGAAAAAGAACATGCGTATACCGAAAAAGCTGAATGATAATGTTTTTTAAACATGGCATCTACCTTGACGTTAGTTGAAATTTTACATATAATTCATTTCATATAAGTTTAATAAATGTAAGATCATTGTGCGAATGAATAAGTATTAAATACGATGATGGGAACTGAATAAAAGCAAGTATTCTGTCCAGCGAATCGGGGACGGTGCAAGCCCGGTACAGAAGGCTTTTATTATATCATCCCGGAGTAGCCATTTGAATAAGAGTAGAATTGGACGGATCATTCCCGTTACGAATGTCAAAGTGAATTTATTATAATTATAAATTTATGAGGGTGGTACCGCGGGTCTTCTCGTCCCTTTTGTGGGATTTGAGGGCTTTTTTTATTTTATGGAATTAAATTACAATAATGAATTTGATGCCGGGAGGATAAATAGATGAATTATAAAGACACACTGCTTATGCCGAAAACAGCGTTTCCTATGCGTGGGAATTTGCCGAATAAAGAACCGATCCGCAGACAGGATTGGGAAGAAAGAAACTTATATGAAAAGAATTTGGAACGAACGAAAGGAAGACCATTATTTATTTTGCATGATGGCCCGCCGTACGCGAATGGAGATCTTCATATCGGGCATGCATTGAACAAAATTTTAAAAGATTTTATTACACGTTATAAATCAATGGCAGGATTTCATGCGCCATATGTTCCGGGGTGGGACACACATGGTTTGCCGATCGAAACCGCATTAACAAAAAAGAAAAAAATTGACCGCAAAAAAATACCAGTTGCCGAATTTCGTCAAATGTGTGCTGATTATGCAATGGAACAAATTGACAATCAACGAGATCAGTTTAAACAATTAGGTGTGCGTGGTGAATGGGATAATCCTTATATTACCCTTACAAAAGAATATGAAGCGGCACAAATTAAAGTTTTCGGGGAAATGGCGAAAAAAGGGTATATTTATAAAGGGTTAAAACCTGTTTATTGGTCACCTTCCTCCGAATCTGCGCTGGCAGAAGCCGAGATCGAATATCAGGATAAACGCTCACCATCTATTTATGTAACTTTTGAAACGTCCGATGGAAAGGGCCTGCTCGAAGGTGGCGAGAAATTCATCATTTGGACAACGACTCCGTGGACAATTCCTGCCAATCTAGGGATAAGTCTGCATCCGAATTTAGAGTACGTTGTTGCAGCTGTAAACGATGAAAAGTATGTCGTTGCCCATGACTTGTTGGACCAATTGGCGGAAGAACTAGAATGGGAAGAAGTAAAAGTAATAAAGACATTTAAAGGTCAAGAAGCGGATAAAATTGTTACGAAGCATCCTTTTTACGATCGTGAATCGATTATCATGCTCGGGGATCATGTAACGACTGAAGCGGGAACCGGTTGTGTTCATACAGCGCCAGGACATGGGGAAGATGACTTTTATGTTGCAAGAGAATATGGTATTGATGCTTTATGTCCAATAGATGAAAAAGGATACTTTACAGAAGAAGCACCAGGGTTTGCCGGGATGTTTTATGATAATGGAAACAAAGCTGTGACAGATAAATTAGACGAAGTAGGGGCGCTTCTTTTATTAAAATTTATTACGCATTCGTATCCACATGACTGGCGTACAAAAAAACCGACCATTTTCAGGGCAACTTCTCAATGGTTTGCATCAATTAAAGATTTCCGTCAGGATATTTTACAAGAAATTAAAGAAGTAAATTGGTATCCTCATTGGGGAGAAACTCGACTATATAATATGGTACGGGACAGGGAAGACTGGTGTATTTCCCGTCAACGTACATGGGGTGTTCCAATTCCAGTCTTTTACGGCGAAGATAAAACGCCAATCATTACCGACGAAACAATTGAACATGTCTCTCATTTATTTAAAGAGCATGGCTCAAATATTTGGTTTGATTGGGAAGCTGAGAAACTGCTTCCGGAAGGTTTTTCATCTGAGCATAGTCCGAACGGAATATTCACAAAAGAGAACGATATTATGGATGTATGGTTTGATTCTGGATCCTCTCATGAGGCTGTTTTAATGAATCGAGAAGACCATGTAAGACCAGCAGATGTTTATTTGGAAGGAAGCGATCAATATCGAGGCTGGTTTAACTCTTCATTATCCACATCTGTTGCTGTGACCGGTAAAGCACCATATAAAACAATTGTCAGTCATGGGTTTGTGTTGGATGGTGACGGTCGCAAAATGAGTAAATCGCTAGGAAACGTGATGGTACCATCTAAAGTATTAAAGCAGCTCGGGGCAGATATTCTTCGATTGTGGGTTTCATCTGTTGATTATCAAGCAGATGTACGTATCTCTCAGGATATTTTAAAACAAGTATCCGAAAGCTATCGAAAAATAAGGAATACCTTTCGTTTTATGTTAGCTAATTTGGCTGACTTTGATCCGAATATCGATGCTGTTGATGAAGCGGATATGGAGCCAATTGACAGATATATGGTCTATCGTCTGCAGGCGCTTATTGCTGATGTAAGGGAAGAATATGACCAATATGAATTTTCATCAATCTTCCATCAAGTTCATAACTTTTGTGCAGTAGATCTCAGTTCATTCTATCTAGATTTCGCTAAAGATATTTTATATATCGAAGAAAAAAACAGTAACAGTCGTCGCAGCATTCAGACAGCATATTATGAAATCTTAACAAGTATTGTGAAATTGTTGACGCCAATTATTCCGCATACGACAGATGAAGTTTGGGAGTATATTCCTGGTGTTGAGGAAGAAAGTGTTCAGCTTACCGACATGCCAAAATCAAGAAAAGTTGAACAGTTTGGTCAAAGCGAACAACAAAAGTGGGATCACTTCATGAATGTACGTAACGATGTATTAAAAGCTTTGGAAGAAGCAAGAAACGACAAAGTAATTGGTAAGTCGTTGGAAGCTAAAATCAAAATTACGCCAAAAGATAACGAAACGAAGCAGGTACTTGACATGATCCCGAATTTGCACCAGCTTTTAATTGTATCTGAAGCTATAGTTTCAGAAAATGATACAGGTGCAAAAGAATACAAGCATGTTCTCGTTTCAGTCGAAAAGCACGCTGGCGAAAAGTGTGAACGATGCTGGATGTCTTCCCATACGGTTGGAGAGAACGAGAAATATGAAGAGCTTTGTACACGATGTGCACATATTGTAGAAGAACATTACGCTTAATAAAACAGAATGACTTTGTTGGAAAGTTTATGTAACAGAAAATCCCTCTGGAAGAGGGGTTTTTTGTTCAATAGGTAAGAAACTATAAAAATTTGTGCATAGCTGACTAGCTTCGACGTACAATATTTCGGTGGGACGAGCATTCACGCGCAGTCCCAGGATGTTGCGATTTTAGCCTGCGGTGGCGCTTGTGCTTTTCTTATTGCACTTTTTCTTGAAAAGTTTTAACCTATGAATATGACTTGTAGTTTATATTAAAACTGAAGTAAATGGTCCTAAAATCGGAGGAACATATATGCTCATATATTATATTATTGCGGTATTTGTTATTATTTTTGACCAGATTACAAAATGGGTCGTTGTTAAGAAAATGGATTTATATGAACAAATTCCGGTCATAGACAATTTTTTTTACTTAACATCCCATCGTAACAAAGGTGCTGCGTGGGGTATTTTGCAGGATCAGATGATGTTTTTTTACATCATTACGATTGTAGTTGTTATTGGAATTATTTATTACATGGAAAAACATGCACGGGAAAGTAAGTTGTTGGCAATTTCACTTAGTCTGATTTTAGGTGGAGCAATCGGTAACTTTATTGATCGGCTTTTTCGTAAAGAAGTAGTTGATTTTTTTGACTTTATTATATTCACATATGATTATCCGATTTTTAATATAGCTGATTCCTCTCTAGTTGTCGGTGTTATACTTATGATTTTCGCGACTCTGTTAGACGAAAAGAAGAAAGGAACAAAAAAATGAAGCTAATAGAACATGTTGTTTCCGAAGCAGAAGAAGCAATGCGCATTGATAAGCTTTTAGTTACGATTAACCCCTACCAATCACGTTCGAAAATCCAATCATTGATCGCACAACAATTGGTTACAGTTAATGGTACAACTGTAAAGTCTAATTATAAATGTGAACGAAATGATATCATTCAGTGGTCATTTCCCGACGAAATTAAACGAGATATTGCTCCGGAAGATATACCGATTGAAATGGTGTACGAAGATGATGATGTACTGGTTGTCAATAAACCTAAAGGTATGGTTATTCATCCAAATGAACAAACAGACAGTGGTACGCTCGTTAATGCACTCCTGTTCCATTGTAGGAGGTTATCCAACATCGCTGGCTCCCACCGACCGGGAATAGTGCATCGTATTGATAAGGATACAAGCGGTTTAATTGTTATTGCTAAAAGTAATGCCGCACACGAACAATTGGCGAAAGATCTTGTCAATAAAAAAATCAAGAGAGTATACGAAGCTATTATACACGGTGTGCTAGATCATGATGCGGGTACAATCGAAGCCCCCATTGCTAGGGATCCGAAAAATAGATTAAGGATGGGTGTTGTAGAAAATGGCAGACATGCAATTACCCATTTTCAAGTTGTTTCACGTTACAAGGACCACACACATGTTGAATGCCGTCTAGAAACGGGCCGAACACATCAAATTAGAGTGCATATGAATTATATCGGACATCCGCTGCTTGGCGATTCGAAATATGGCTCTAAAAAAGGTGATATAAAAGGACAGGTGTTATTTGCAAAAAAACTCGCTTTTAATCATCCAGTCAAGAATGAATGGATGGAATTTGAAGTAAACAAGCCAACAGAATTTCAGGAAATTCTTCACCGTTTGGAAAAAACAACTTGACAAAAGGTACGATGTTTGAAATAATAAATGAAATTAATAATGAATCCTTTAATCTAGTCCTGTGAGGCTAATAAGGTAACGGCGGAATTCTATTGTTATACGTCTGTCCAATCCCTTTCTCCTCATGCGGAAAAAGGGATTTTTACATTATAAAGGATTTTGCTAATTAAAGATTAAGTTAACCTTTTTCATTCAAGTAGATTGTCTTTTAGTTAATACGATGGATATTGTGGTCAGGAGTGAAATTGTGAATAAGAAAACAGCAGTATTAGATCAGTCGTCGATGATGCGAGCATTAACTAGAATTGCCCATGAAATCGTTGAACGAAATAAAGGCGGGGAAAATCTTGTATTAGTCGGGATTAAGACGCGAGGGATACCGTTGGCGAAACGACTGCAAGAAAAAATAAGGCAAATTGAGAACGTAAATGTACCGATCGGTGAGTTGGATATTACGCTCTATCGGGATGATTTAAAAAAAGAAATGGCTGACCCACAACTAAAAGAAACAAATATTGAAGTTGATATTGCAGGTAAAACAATTATATTAATCGATGATGTACTTTATACGGGAAGAACAGTAAGAGCAGCCATGGATGCTGTCATTGATCTGGGCAGACCTGGTCAAATTCAATTGGCTGTACTGATCGATCGTGGGCATCGTGAATTGCCGATTCGAGCCGATTATGTAGGGAAAAACATTCCTACGTCTGACAAGGAAGTAATTGTCGTTAAAATGTCTGAATCTGATCAGCAGGATGACGAAGTTAGTATTTATGAAAAGTAAATAGATGAACCTTTAACTAAATCCAGTGAGATTTAAAAGGTTGCTTAAAGTAGCGTGTTACTATTCACGTATGCCTCTTTGCGACCTTTTCGCAAAGAGGCATATTTTTTCAAGTGAAAAGCATGAAACTTGTCCCTCTGCCACGACGCATTTGTACTTCTGTTCATCAAAACTTTATTTAAAAAAGGGAGAGAGCCTGATGAAGCATTTTATTTCCGTGAACGATTTAAAACCAAAAGAAGTCTTGGAAGTTTTGGAAATGGCCGATCATTATCGTCGGAATAACTTTAAACTGAACCAGCAAATGTTTGCTGCAAATTTGTTCTTTGAGCCAAGCACTCGCACAAAGATGAGTTTTATCGTTGCCCAACGGAAATTAGGAATCGAACCGCTTGATTTTCATACTGAAACATCGAGTATGAAAAAAGGTGAATCACTTTACGATACCGCTAAAACATTTGAAGCGATTGGCGCAGATTTACTAGTCGTTCGCCATGAGGAAGACGAATGGCCAAGGGAAATATGTAATTCCTTATCGATTCCTATAGTAAATGGCGGTGCAGGGAAAAAAGAACATCCGACTCAAAGCATGCTTGACCTGAATACAATTTATCAGGAGTTCGGACGATTGGATAATTTAAATATTGTTATTGTCGGTGATATTAAACATAGCAGAGTGGCGCGATCGAATGCACATACACTAAATAGGATGGGTGCAAATGTTTATTTATGTGCAGCACCTGACTTTATTGACGAAACGCTGGAATTTCCTTATATCACGATGGATGAAGCGGTTGAAATGTGCGATGCGTTAATGTTATTGAGAATACAGCATGAGCGTCATGAACGGTTTTCCAATGTGCTGAATTACCATAATGAATTCGGATTGACAAAAGAACGAGAAAAAAGAATGAAAAAATCTGCAATTATTCTGCATCCAGCTCCAATCAACAGAGGAGTGGAAATCGATTCCGATCTAGTAGAATGTGAACGGTCAAGAATTTTCAAACAAATGTCCAATGGAGTTTATACAAGAATGGCGATTATGACAAAATTATTAAGTGAACGGGGGAAAAATTGTGAAAATTATTTTGAAAAACACCAAACGCTTGCTGTCGCAAAATGAATTCCAAACGTGTGACGTTTTAATTGAGGATAAAAAAATAAAAAAAATAAACAATACGATCACAGAAATGGCTGATCAAGTGATTGATTGTGGAGGGAATTTATTGTTACCTGGTTTTATTGATGTTCATATCCATTTACGTGAACCGGGTGGAGAGCATAAAGAGACAATTGAATCCGGTGCAAAGGCAGCAGCGCGTGGCGGGTTTACAACGGTATGTGCAATGCCGAATACAAACCCGGTTCCTGACCGTGTCGAAACCGTTCGTAATTTGCTTGATAAAATAAATAAAGATGCAGTTGTGCGTGTGTTACCATATGCATCGATTACAAAGAACTTGGCTGGAAAAGAACTGACAAATATAAAAGAAATCGCCAAAGAACCGATTTTTGCATTTACAGATGATGGGGTAGGTATTCAGACAGCACATATGATGTTGGCCGCAATGAAAGAAGCGGCTGCTGTGAATAAAGCAATCGTTGCCCATTGTGAAGACAACTCTATTTTATATGGTGGTGTCTTGCATGAAGGAGATGTTAGCAAGAAGTTAAATTTGCCGGGTATTTCATCTGCATGTGAATCTGTACAAATTGCTCGTGATGTACTGTTAGCCGAAATGACTGGTTGTCATTACCACGTATGCCATGTCAGTACGAAAGAATCCGTCCGGGTCATTCGCGATGCGAAAAAAGCGGGAATTCATGTTACAGCTGAAGTAACTCCACATCATTTGCTTCTTAATGAGCATTCGATCATTAGTGATGATGCTAATTATAAAATGAATCCACCGTTACGTAGCGAGGAGGATCAGCAGGCATTATTAGAAGGATTGATTGATGGTACGATTGACTTTATAGCGACAGACCACGCACCACATGCTGAAGATGAAAAGGCGACAGGATTTTTAAGCGCACCTTTTGGAATTGTCGGCTTGGAAACAGCATTTCCATTGCTTTACACAAAGTTAGTGAAAGAAGGAAAAATGTCTTTATATCAATTGGTGGAATGCCTAACAGTAAAACCTGCCAATGTATTCCAGCTACCTTATGGAAAACTGGAGGAAGGCAGTTACGCTGATATAACGCTGATCGATTTGAATTACGAATACACTATTGATAAACACGCTTTTTATTCGAAAGGAAAAAATACGCCATTCCACAATGATCGAGTGGTCGGTTCACCGGTACTTACCATTGCTGAAGGTAAAGTTGTCTACGAATTGGAGCGTCATATGGCGTAATAGTAAAAGATGTATGCAGGAACGGTTTCCGGCAATAAACTTAACTTTTCATAAAAGGAGTCAATCGTAATGATTAAAAAAGAGAAGATGGAGATTGTCTCCGTATCGGAGATCGCTATGAATACAGTTGAAATGACTTTGAAAAATAAATATGTCAGTTTACATGCAACACCAGGTCAATTTGTACATTTGTTGATAAAGGGTTATACATTGCGCAGACCCATCTCCATCGCAGATATCGATCGCAATGCAGAAACCATTACGATTCTGTTTAAAATCGTCGGTTCAGGCACTGCAGAACTAGCAAATTATACACAAGGAATGTTCATTGATGCTTTGGGCCCCAGTGGGAACGGGTTCAGTATGGAACAGCCAAAGGATTCAACCGTTTTGCTTATCGGTGGAGGAATTGGCATACCGCCACTTCACTACTTGGCAAAAGAATTCTTGAAGCAAAATATACGGGTCATTTCCATACTTGGATTTCAAACAAAAGCAAGCGTGTTTTATGAAAGCCATTTTCAAGCATTAGGAGACACGTATATTGTTACAGATGACGGCTCTTACGGGATTAAGGGATTGGTCACAGATGTGATTGCACAAGTAGGTGATTTTGATCAATACTATTCATGCGGCCCTCTACCGATGCTTCAGGCAGTTTCGACAAAACTTGAAAAACAAGAGGGGTATTTATCATTTGAAGAACGGATGGGCTGCGGTGTTGGTGCATGCTTTGCTTGTGTAGTGAAAACAAACGATGCTGCCGGTTATAAAAAAATCTGTAAAGACGGTCCTGTTTTTTCAGCGAACGAGGTGGTTATATAATGGATTTATCAGTTAAAATGCCTGGTTTACAATTAAAAAATCCGATTATGCCTGCATCTGGATGTTTCGGGTTCGGCCGTGAATATAGTGATTTTTATGATTTAAACAAGCTCGGTGCAGTTATTATGAAATCGGCAACAGGGGAAGAACGGTTTGGAAATGATACTCCTCGTGTGGCAGAAACTCCGTCAGGGATGCTGAATGCAATCGGTTTGCAAAATCCCGGTGTTAAAAAGATAATAAGCACAGAGATTCCGTTTCTGAAAAGCTACGGGGTTCCACTAATTGCCAATATTGCCGGAAGTACGCTTGAAGAATATGAATATGTAACGAAATCCTTCAATGAAACTGATGCGGTAGATGCACTAGAATTAAATATATCGTGTCCCAATGTAAAAGAAGGCGGAATTCAGTTTGGTACAGACCCAAAGATGGCCGCTCACGTAACAGAAAAAGTTAAAAAGATTAGTAATCATCCTGTTTATGTGAAGCTATCTCCAAATGTAACGGACATAGCAGCGGTAGCAAAAGCAGTAGAAGCAGCAGGAGCGGATGGGATATCAATGATCAACACATTGACAGGGATGCAGATTCATTTGCCAACCAAAAAACCGCTTCTTGCGAATAAGATAGGTGGCTTATCAGGAAGTGCCATTAAACCAATTGCTATTCGCATGGTTTATGAGGTGCGTCGTCACGTTTCAATTCCCATTATTGGGATGGGAGGCATCTCGAATGCAGAAGACGTTTTGGAGTTTTTATTGGCAGGTGCTAACGCAGTCGCAATAGGTACGGCTAATTTTCAAAATCCATTTATATGCCCGGAAATTATCGAAGACCTTCCATCAACATTGGTGAAATACGGATTTACATCCATACAGGAAGTAACACAAAAAGGAGTACATGAACATGAGCAATTCCATTTATCTTGCCCTTGATTTCCCTGATTGGCAAACAACTGGAGCATTTATTGACAATCATGAATTACATGGCATCCCGGTAAAAGTTGGGATGGAGTTATTTTACAAAGAAGGGGTATCGGTCATTGAAAAGTTAAAAGAAAATGGTCATCCGATATTTTTAGATTTAAAGCTCCACGATATTCCAACTACTGTGAATCGAGCAATGCAAAATTTGGCCAAATTGGAAGTCGATATCGTCAATGTCCATGCACTTGGTGGCAGTGAAATGATTAAACAAGCAAAAGAGGGCTTACTTGCTCATGGCGGTCATCATGAAACAAAACTGATAGCGGTAACGATATTAACGTCCATGGATGAGCAGATAATGAGTGAGGAATTGACTTTACCGCATAACCTGAGGGAAAATGTATCACATTTCGCAACACTTGCTGAACGAAGTGGAGCTGACGGAGTCGTTTGTTCGGTTCATGAAGCAAGTGCAATTAAATCGGCTTGTAAATCCCCCTTTTTAACTGTAACACCTGGGATACGTCTTCATGAAACAAATCATAACGATCAAAAACGGATCGCTACTCCTGCATTCGCTCGTAGAAATAATGCAGATATGATCGTTATCGGGAGGAGTGTTACGAGAGCAAACGATTCGCTAAAAGCATATGAACAGGCAGTCAAGGAGTGGGAAAATGGACTTAAACATTGAAATAGCAAGAGATTTACTGGCAATTAAAGCCGTGCAAATTAGAACAAATAACTATTTTACTTGGACATCAGGCATCAAATCGCCTATTTATTGTGATAATCGATTGACAATGTCGTATCCGGAAATTCGTAAAAAGATTATAAAAGCTTTTATTCAACAAATCGAATTAATGGAAATCAAGCCTGACGTTATTGCCGGGTGTGCAACGGCCGGTATCCCACACGCGGCATGGATTGCCGATCAATTAGATTTGCCGATGGTTTATGTACGATCCAAACCAAAAGGACATGGAAAAGGAAATCAAATAGAAGGAAAAGTAGACAAAGGACAAAAAGTGCTTGTCATTGAAGATTTGATCTCTACCGGCGGTTCATCCATCGAAGCAGCCAAAGTACTGATCGATGAAGGAGTGGAAGTTGTCGGGGTCCTGGCCATCTTTACGTACGGACTGGATGAATCAAGAAGACGATTCAGACAAGAAAATATTCCCTTTCAAACGATTACAAGTTTTGAATTGTTAATTGACGCATTAGTGGAAGATAAGGAAATTACGTTAGAAGAAAAAAAGCAGTTACTGGGCTGGCGTGATAAATTATAGGTTTCAATCAAATTGTACAAGCCACCGTTTAAAAACGCTGGCTCGTTTTGTTTTTCTTTTTAACAAGGCATATCCATTCATCAATGGCGAACGAATCAATCTTTGTATTGTTTGTTTTTAATTGAAAGTAGGATTTGATATATGACGGTGCATTTAATAAATGCATTTTGACCTGATCAATTGTAGCTTGATCGTCCAAAGTTCGTCGAACCCACTCATCAAAGGGTAATACTTTTTTTCTTAAATGTTCCTTTGTAATATCAAAATGAGCAGTTTGAAAATACTTTTTCCACGTAGTAATTGAACGTGATTCAACATGGCTGTGATCACGCATTTTTTCAAGCGTGTTAATATATTGGGCCAAATAATAATCATTGGGTGAAACATTGTCAATAAACAGAAATGTACCATTTTTCTTTAATACGCGCTGAACATCATATATGAAGAGTTCGGGATTTGGAAAATGATGCGCTGCAATTCTGCATGTAACGATATCAAACGTTTCATCAAGAAAAGGCAATTGTTCTGCATCGGCTATTAAGTAATGGATGTTTTTAATATCTTTCAAATGATTTCTCGTATTTTCTAACATCGCCTCTGTAATATCGGTTGCAAAAACCGCATCAACTTTATTGGACAACATTTTTGCAACATGTCCGCCCCCAGTTGCAACATCCAATGCAATCATTGATTGATGTGGTTGTAACCATTCAGTCAAAAAGTCGTCAACTTTGGAATGCGTACTACTCGTAATGTAACCTTGTTTATT
This sequence comes from Virgibacillus sp. W0181, assembly GCF_051846915.1. NCBI lineage: Bacteria > Bacillati > Bacillota > Bacilli > Caryophanales > Bacillaceae > Virgibacillus > Virgibacillus sp. W0181. The sequence goes on along the minus strand of NZ_JBPYCR010000002.1, from coordinate 102,946 downwards.
TTTTGAAAACATCGCCTGTACTTTTTCTTTTCGCTCCATCAAATACCCTCCTTCATTATCTATTATAAACTTATTAATGCACGAGGTTTAATAATGGTATATAATAACATGTAATCACAATTACTTATAGGATAGGAAGATTATTATGAAAATTGATGATTACGAGCTACTCATTAAACTGAATGAAATTGGCACGGTACGCGGGACGGCAAAAGCTGTTTTAATTTCACAACCGGCTGTATCACAAAGGCTAAAATATATAGAAGATTATTTTGGGGAAGCGATCTTTATACGTACGCCCAAACGACTTGTTGTAACTCCCAGCGGAGAAATAATACTCCATCATGCAAAAAAAGTTGTTCAACAAGAACGAAAGCTTAAAGACAACCTCGCACAATCAAGCGAAGAGGTTCGTGGCACGTTATCCATTGCTTGTTCCTCGTTAATCAGTCAACGGTTCCTGCCGAACATTCTCGCTCATTATACAAAGGAATACCCGCTTGTTTCTATTGATCTGGTAACCGGTTTAAGTGAAAATATAAAAAAGGATCATAAAAACTATCATGTCTGTATTATTCGAGGAGAAAAGTTGGAAGAAAGCACGAGTATTCATTTATTTGAAGATCCACTCTATATTTTTGATATCGAACCATTTATCAAAGGCGAAGTTAAAGAACGTCCGTTAATTTCTTTTAAAACAAACGATAGCTTGAATGAGCTTGCTGACCATTGGTTTTATGACCAACAAGGAAAGAAAAGCCCGCTCAAGACGATTCGCGTGGACCAGATTGAAACATGCAAGCAGTTTATGAAACAGGGGATAGGTATGGCAGTACTGCCCAAAAGTGTGTCTGATTCATTAATGGATCATTATGCACATATTCCGTTGCAAGTAAATAATAAAAGTGTTGTTCGTAATACATGGCTGAGTTACCAGGAAGGGATCAGAGATTTACCACAAGTAGACCGTTTTATTAATCTGTTACTGAATAAAACGTTTATTTAAACAGTGAAACTGCACCAAGGTAAAAAACGCCTTATTTCCAAGAGGAACGATTACAAGATAGAGAAGATCAAATAATTATTCTCAAATAGTTGTTGTAAACTGTCACGTAGCTTCAGTTGATTTCCACTTAAGGCGGACGCTTTCCGCGGGCGAGCGCTGAGCCGCTTCGTCGCTACGCTCCTGCAGGGTCTCATCTGTCTCGCTTTCCCGCAGGAGTCGCCACCTTACGTTCCAATCAACATGATATGTTGATCATTAATCTCAAGACTTTAGTTTTTCAGTTGCTTACAGGAAGCAGACCAAAGTTCAACTGTCTTCCGCTCCAAACAACCATCATTAATAGTGCATTTCAACTATAGGGTTATCAGTCACCATACTAGCGCAGAAAATACATGTAGACTCCTGCGGGAAAGCGTAGACGATAAGACACCGCAATGAGCGTTCTTTACGAATGAGGAGGCTTATCGAGAGCCCGCGGAAAGCGAAATGTATTTTTGGAGCGGTAAGAAATCACAATTCAAAATTACGTCGTAGTTTATGGATATTTAGTAGCGACACTTACGCAAACTGCGAAAGGAAAATCCGAACGGAGATTCATCTATGCAAGTTGAATCTTCATTCGGATTATTTTTAGTTACATTTAATACCGGGCGACTTATTTCTGCAGTTTTTTAATCATCTGTTTATCCGGTGTTATAAAAATTGTCTTTTGTTTGTCGTAAGTGACAAATCCAAGTTTCGCGCCCTTTGGTTTTTTAACGTTTCTGACTTTTGTATAATCAATAGGGACGGAGGCGGATTGATGGGCTTTGCTATAGTACGCCGCTAATTGAGCTGCTTCCATTAGTGTTTCTTCACTTGGCTCTTTACCGCGAATTATGACGTGGGAACCAGGACTATCGAGCGCATGCAGCCATGTATCATCACGATGTGCGAGCCGGTGGGTGACATATTCGTTTTGTTTATTGTTTTTCCCTACATAAATCGTCGTTCCATCCGTTGCTGTATATTTTTCCGGTGTCGGAAGAGCTTTTTTGCGTTTTTTAACGTGCTTTTGACGTTTTAAATAGCCCTCTTCTCGGAGTTCCTCTCGAATTTCTTCAATATCTGCCTCTTTTGCACGTTCTAGCTGCTGCAGTAAAAGTTCTAAATAATTTAATTCCTCTTTTGTTTTATTTATTTCACGTTGTACCTTCTGTTTTGAAGTATTTAGCTTACGGTATTTCGTAAAAAAATGTTGCGCATTTTCACTTGGTGTTTTGTCAGGCAGCAATTCGATCGTTAACTCTTTTTGCTCTGGATCATAATAATCAATTACTTGTACAAACGTGTCGCCCTGACTGACTAAATGCATATTTGCTGTTAAGAGCTCCCCCATCTTTTGATAAGTTTGAGCTTTGTCAGCTTTCTTAATTGTCTTTTCGTGAATAATGAGTTTCCGTTTATTTTTTTCGAATTCATTTTTTATAAATCGATAAAGATCTCTCGTTTGCTGTTTGACTCGATCTCTTTCTGCCTTACCTGAATAAAACGTATCAAGCATTTCATTTGTTGTAGAATAAGCCTTTTTTTCCCCTTGAAATGACGTTATGGGAACTACATGAAACGCTTCCTTTTCATTTTGATAGATGGTCGGGGAATACCTTTTTTCTTTCATGAGCGTCTGTATATCGGAAAAGACCTCCATGTACTTTTTTTCCGAGCCTAGATGAGCTCGGTGCACCATTTCCTGTGCTAATAAAGGGGAAATACCATCCAATGACTGTACGATTTGTTTGTCAATTTTACCCGCATTAAAATCCAGTTGTTTGATAAAATCAACACTTGTTATCGCTAATGGATTTTGTTTGTTTTGAATTGGCGGGCGTTTATACGGTGAGCCCGGAAGAATGGTTCGATACCGATTCTGATATGGTGGCACGTGTTTTAAACTATCTATAATATGTTCTTTATGATGATCAAGCAATATAATGTTGCTATGTTTTCCCATTAATTCAATGGTAAGGAATTTGTAGGATATGTCTCCAATTTCATCTCTAGTTTTTAAGTGGAATGTAATAATTCTTTCCAATCCATCTTGCTCAATTTGTTCCACTACGGCGCCTAGAATATGTTTTCTAAGTACCATGCAAAACATCGGAGGTTCGTCCGGATTTTGATACGTATCTTTCGTAACATGAAAGCGAGCATAAGCCGGATGAATCGATAATAACAGGCTATGATTTTTCCGATTGCTTCGGACGGTAAAAACAACTTCGGTCGATGTCGGCTGGTGAATTTTTGATATACGACCGGGAACAATTTGGGTTTGTAATTCTTCAACTACTGATTTCGTTACGACTCCATCAAATGGCATCTTTTTCACCTCACGTGCAATTATAGCATTATTTCGGACAAGTCTGCATACATATTCGTAAAAGGGATGAACAACAAAAGGTAAAAATTACAATAGTATCTTACTGTAATCCATGTTGGAGGAATGCGATGTGAAATGGTATCAGCTTGACATTGAACGTGTTGAACAGAAATTGCATGTTGTAACAAATAAAGGATTAAATGATGCACAAGTAAGACAGCGTCAAAAGAAATTTGGGTATAATGAGTTGGATACTCAAAAGAAACAACCTCGTTGGCTGCTGTTTTTAAAGCAATTTCAGGATTTCATGGTTGTTGTATTGCTCGCAGCAACATTAATTGCAGGTATGCTGGGAGAATATGTTGATGCGATTGCTATTATGGTGATTGTATTGGTAAATGGGGTAATTGGATTTTTCCAAGAACAAAAGGCTGAAAAATCAATGGAAAAATTAAAAGAATTATCTGCCCCCATGATCCATGTTATACGAAATGGTGAATGGAAAAGATTGCCTTCCAAAGAAGCAGTTGTTGGGGATGTTGTTCGAATAAATAGCGGTGACCGAATAGCTGCAGATGTTCGGATTGTTCAAGCCAATTATTTGGAAACGGAAGAATCTGCACTAACCGGTGAATCTGTACCTGTTCCAAAGCATGCGACATCAATCCAGCGCGATAATTTGGCTGCACAGGATCAAGTTAATATGGGCTTTATGGGCACATTGGTGACAAAAGGTTCAGGTACCGGAATCGTCGTTGGTACTGGAATGAATACAATGATGGGTCAAATTGCATCACTAATGGCCAATACAAAGAAGTCACCTACCCCCCTGGAAAATAAACTCGCGGAACTTGGGAAAATTTTAATTGTCGCTGTATTGCTGCTAACAGCACTTGTCGTTGGAATAGGGGTTTATCAAGGACATCCTGTTTACAATATGTTTTTGGCAGGTGTTTCATTGGCCGTTGCTGCTATTCCAGAAGGTCTTCCGGCAATTGTTACGGTTGCACTCTCCCTTGGTGTGCAACGGATGATCAGGAGAAAAGCAATTGTAAGACAGCTTTCCGCAGTAGAGACGCTAGGCTGTGCTTCGGTAATTTGTTCAGATAAGACGGGAACGATTACGGAAAATCAAATGACGGTCAAAGAAATCTATTTGAATGGGAAAAACATTCATGTTACTGGCGAAGGTTATACGACACAAGGTGAATTTTATTTAAACAATAAATCATTGAATAAAAGTTATCCGAATTTAGAAACAATGTTGTTGTACGGTGAACTGTGCAACCATGCCTCTTTACAGGTAAAAAAAGGCAAGTACTCAGTAGACGGGGATCCAACTGATGGAGCATTGCTTGTGGCAAGCCGGAAGATCGGATTCACCCATGCAATTAAACAGCAATTTAAAATAATTAAGGAAATCCCCTTTGATTCTAATCGAAAACGAATGAGTGTTGTAGTAGAAGATGAAAATCATATGCGCTTTTTAATTACAAAAGGTGCACCAGAAATTATTTTACCGCGATGTGTATATGCATTAAACGAAGAAGGTAGAACACGATTAACAGATAAACGTCCCATTGAAGGTGCAGTAAAACGAATGGCGGAAAAGGCATATCGTACAATAGCGATTACAATGAAGCCAGTCTCCAAAGAGGAATCCCTCGATGCAGCTTTTTTGGAGAAAGATCTTACCTTTGTCGGACTATATGGGATGATGGACCCACCGAGAAAAGAAGTGAAATCTGCGATTAAGGAGTGTATGCAGGCAGGGATTAAAACAGTAATGATTACCGGTGATCATGAGGAAACAGCAAGAGCGATTGCCAGGCAGATTAATTTACTTCCGGAAAAAGGGCTCGTTCTGGCTGGGAATGATTTGAATGAAATGACCAGGCAGGAACTTGATCACGTGATTGATGATGTATATGTTTTTGCGCGTGTAACACCGGAGCATAAATTGAAAATTGTACAGTCATTACAAAGCAAAGGACATGTGGTAGCGATGACTGGTGACGGAGTAAATGATGCCCCTGCAATAAAAGCAAGTGATATTGGAATAAGTATGGGTATAAGCGGCACAGACGTTACAAAAGAAGCATCTTCCTTAATATTAATGGATGATAATTTTGCGACGATTAAGGCAGCTATTAAAGAGGGAAGAAATATTTACGACAATATCCGTAAATTTATTCGTTATCTATTGGCATCCAATGTTGGAGAAATACTCGTTATGTTGTTTGCAATGATTTTGGCCATGCCCCTTCCGCTAGTACCTGTACAAATCCTTTGGGTCAATCTCGTCACTGACGGTCTGCCAGCAATGGCTCTTGGGCTTGATAAACCGGAAGCTGACGTAATGGAACGCCGGCCGCGCAATCCAAAAGAAGGTGTTTTTGCGAGAGGGTTGGGAGTCAAAATTATAACCCGAGGTATTTTGATTGGAATCGTAGCATTAATTGCTTTTGTCGTTGCCTATAACGACAATCCCGATAATTTAGTGTATGGACAGACAATGGCATTTTCAACTCTTGTAATGGCGCAATTAATTCATGTTTTTGATTGCCGAAGTGAAAATGGGGTGTTTTCCCGTAATCCTTTTGAAAATATATATTTAGTGATGGCCGTTTTGTCCTCCTTAGTGTTGCTGCTGGTTGTCCTTTATTGGGAACCGTTGCAACCAGTATTTCATACAACAGCCATCAATGTGTGGGATTGGATTTTTATTCTTGCACTTGCTGCATTACCGACAGTAGTGTTTGGAAGGCCCATGAACAAAAAGCAACGAAAATCCAAATGATTCGTTTAATCAACACAGCTTTTCTCCAATTTGAGAAAAGCTGTATTATTTTGTAGAGATATTTTGTTATTAAAGGTATAATTATTTTTAATGGAGTGATTGGAATGGTAATGAGTATGACAGGATACGGATTTTCATCTGCATTCTTTGAACACTCGGCAATTACAGTAGAAATAAAAACTGTAAATAACCGCTATTTAGACTTTGCACCGAAAATGCCGCGTGCATTTTTATTTTTGGAATCGCGTATTAAAGAAACGATTATGCGCTATTTTCAAAGAGGGCGAGTTGAAGTATATATTGGAACAGACAGTAACTTTACTAAAAAGACAGTGCAAACGGATTGGGATCTGCTGGCACAGTATATGGAACAATTAGAAGAAGTAAAACACCGGTATGGATTAACCGACGATATTCCCATTGCATCGCTTCTATCAATTCCCGAAGTAATGACTATCAAAGAATCAGAAGAGCGATATGATATAGTGGAAGAAAGGATAATTGAATGTGTTGAGCAAGCATGCGAGCAAGTTATTACTACCAGAAAAAAAGAAGGTTTGTTTCTTTTAGAAGATATAAAAGCACAGGCCAATTCGATCAACAAAGAATGGGAACTACTTAAAGAACGACGTATATATGCAGCAGAAGCCTACCGACACCGTGTTAGGCAGCGAATCGATGACTATGCTGAAAATACGATTACAATGGACCAGACGTCTTTACTGCACGAAATTGCAGTTTTATCTGAAAAAGGAGATATTACTGAAGAAATGACGAGACTGTTCGGTCACTTGGAACATTTTTGGGAAATTATTGAAAGGGAAGAACCAATCGGAAGAAAGCTTGACTTTATTATGCAGGAAATGTTACGTGAAACGAACACGATTGGAGCCAAATCAACAGATACAAAAATAAGTCACTTAGTTGTTTCCATTAAGAGCAATATTGAAAAAATAAAAGAACAAATCCAAAATCTTGAGTAGATATTTGAATTTACTATGAAACATTCTCTATAATGTACATAATGAATGACGTATTACATTAATAATTATAGAAAGAAAAAATAAGGGGGAACCAGCTTGGGTTTACAATTAATCAATATAGGATTCGGAAATGTTGTTTCGGCAAATCGTATTATTTCAATCGTTTCACCAGAATCAGCACCGATCAAACGTATTATAACCGTAGCAAGAGACGATAATAAATTAGTCGATGCAACATATGGACGACGGACTAGGGCTGTTATCATAACTGACAGCGGACATGTTGTATTATCAGCCGTTCAGCCGGAAACAGTCGGACAACGCGTGATGAGTCATGAAGAAATATCGGATGAATAATTAGGAGGAAACAATTTGTTTGATGAGAAAGGAATTTTGTTCGTTCTTTCCGGCCCGTCCGGTGTTGGAAAAGGAACAGTGCGGCAGAAGTTGTTTGAACAAGATACAAATTTAAAATATTCCATTTCCATGACAACGAGACAGAAAAGACCTGGCGAGGTGGATGGAGTAGATTATTTCTATAAAACCGAGACGGAGTTTAAAAACTTAATCAAACAGAATCAATTGTTGGAATATGCACAATATGTCAATAATTATTACGGGACCCCCAGATCATATGTTGAGCAGCAGCTTGCCCAAGGAAATGATGTGTTTCTGGAAATTGAAGTACAAGGAGCGTTGCAAGTAAAAGATAATTTCCCTGATGGGGTATATATTTTTTTATTTCCACCTAGTCTAGATGAGTTAAAAAACCGCATTATTAATCGCGGTACGGAATCAAATACATTAGTACTGAACCGATTAAAAGAGGCTAAAAAAGAAATTGACATGATGAGTGCCTATGACTATGTCGTCGTTAACGACCAAGTCGATCGGGCGGTTACAAAAGTACAATCAATTATTCAAAGTGAACATTGCAAGCGGGCACGTATAGAAAAACAATATAAAAAAATAATGGAGGATGAACTAAATGCTGGAACCTTCGATTGATGCATTACAGGAGAAAATTAAATCAAAATATACACTGGTTACCTTATCGGCAAAGCGTGCAAGACAATTGCTTGAAGAAGATAATTTGTTAGTTGAAGATTCTTCTTCTTTGAAATTTGTTGGAAAGGCACTTGAGGAAGTTTTAGCTGGGAAATTGTATGTTGATGAAACTGAATAAGTAGAAGGAAAAAGTCAATTGCTTTATTAGACTTGCCTTTCTGTATAAAGTTAATAATTTTATAATTTCCAAACGTGTGGAAAAACCCTCGCCAGTTGTAGTTTTCGCGAGGGTTTTCTGTCGAGGGAACAAAAAAACGTAAATTAGTTAAACAAAATCTAGGTGCAGAGCCGGAAAGGGGCAAATGAAATGCTAGATAATAAAAATGTCGTTTTAGGAGTTACCGGTGGAATCGCTGCTTATAAAGCTTGTGATTTAACTAGTAAGCTTGTACAGCAAGGTGCTCATGTAAAAGTAATCATGACGAACAGTGCGATGGAATTCGTATCTCCCCTAACGTTCCAGGCATTATCGAGAAACCCGGTTTACACTGATACATTTGATGAAAAGGATCCTGAAAATATTGCACATATTGAACTTGCCGATTGGGCACATATTGTCATGATCGCACCAGCAACGGCTAACTTTATTGGTAAGCTTGCCAACGGTATTGGAAATGATATGCTTACAACCACATTACTGGCAACAAAAGCACCGATTTATATTGCACCAGCCATGAATGTGAATATGTATGACCATCCGGCAGTAAAACAAAATATGAATACACTGACCGAACGAGGGAATTATTTTATTGAACCACAGGCAGGTTATCTAGCTTGTGGCTGGATTGGCAAAGGCCGGCTAGAAGAACCGCAATCAATTATTGACTCTGTTTCAAAACATTTACAGCAGGCTTCTTTATTAGTAGGAAAAAAAATATTAATTTCTGCAGGCCCTACACGAGAGAAAGTGGATCCAGTCCGGTTCTTCACGAATCGTTCATCAGGGAAAATGGGATACGCATTTGCTGAAGCGGCTGCACAACTTGGAGCTGAGGTAACGTTAGTATCCGGCCCAGTTGATTTAGTGATACATCACCCAAACGTACAAAGAATCGATGTTACAACTGCGGAAGAAATGTATCAAGCGATGCATCACTATTTTCCGAAAACGGATATTGTTGTAAAAACAGCAGCGGTAGCTGATTATCGGCCAAAAAACGTATATGATGAAAAAATGAAAAAACAGCCAGGTGATATGCATTTAGAAATGATACGTACAAAAGATATACTGCAATCACTAGGAGAAGAAAAACAACATCAATTTCTTGCAGGCTTTGCTGCTGAGACCGAAAATCATATCGAAAGTGCGATAGGAAAACTAGAAAAAAAGAATTTGGATGCAATTATTGTTAATAATGTAAAAATGGATGGCGTCGGTTTTGCAGGTGACACGAATGCTGTAACTTACATTAACAAAACACTAGATCATACAGAAATCCCTTTAGCGTCAAAAAAGGATGTTGCCGAACAAGTGTTGAAGTTAATCGTACGTGATTTAAAACAAGGTGATGCTTGATGACCATTGCCAATGTAATTGTGGATGTTCCTGCAAGTCAGGTGAACCAAACATATGATTATTCCATACCACTAGAATACAGGGGCGTTTTAAAAGCAGGAATGCGTGTTGTCATTCCTTTTGGTCCGAGAAAAATTACCGGATTTGTCATCGGAACAACAGATCATTCCGACTATAAGAATTTAAAAGAAATTTTGGAAGTACTCGATTTAACTCCTGTTTTAACGCCGGAATTATTAAAGCTAGGGAAATGGCTTGCTGATGACACGATCAGTTTGTATATAACCGCATATCAAGCAATGCTTCCCCAAGCACTGAAATCCTCTTATAAAAAAGAAATCGTTCGACTAAAAGATTCTCGGTTATCCGATGAATTGGAACAGCTATTTGCGGGCAGAGATGTTCTTGATTATCACGAGTTGACGGATGCACCGGATGCAAATGATCAGTATCGCCATCTGCAACAAGCAATTCAGGATGGAGATATTTATATTAATTACCTCGTAAAATCGCGAGCTGCAAAAAAATATCTGACAATGATCAAGCCTGCAAAAGAAATGCACATTTTGGAAGAAGCATATGCGAATTTAGCAATCCAGGCAACAAAGCAAAAACAACTACTTTCGTTTTTTATCACTCATCCGGTCTCCATCGAACAAAGCCAGTTAATGAAAACATTGGATATATCCCAATCAGTTATCAAATCCCTTTTGGACAAGTCTTTACTTACGAAAGAAAAAAAGGAGGTTTACCGCAATCCGTATGAAGGCCGGGAATTTACAAAAACGGAGAAACTGTCACTGACCAAAGAGCAATCAATTGCTATTGCTCCAATAAAAGACAGTATAGCAAAAGATGAACACCATATTTTTTTGCTCCACGGTGTAACAGGTAGCGGTAAAACGGAAGTATATTTACAATCCATTGAAGATGTATTGAATAAAGGTAAGGAAGCAATTGTGCTTGTGCCGGAAATATCGTTAACCCCACAGATGGTAAAGCGATTCAAAGGAAGGTTTGGGTCAAATGTTGCTGTCATGCACAGCGCACTTTCACCGGGGGAAAAATATGATGAATGGCGGCGAATTCATAGAAAGGAAGTACAGGTCGTTGTAGGAGCGAGGTCTGCAATTTTTGCTCCTTTTGAAAACCTCGGTATCATTATTATGGATGAAGAACATGAAACTTCCTATAAACAGGAAGACAACCCACGCTACCATGCTCGGGATGTGGCGATAAAGCGTGCGGAAAGTCACCATTGCCCTATTGTTCTGGGCAGCGCGACGCCGACCTTGGAGTCGAATGCTCGGGCGCGAAAAGGTGTTTATAAATTGGTGACATTGTCCGAACGAACGAATCAACAAGAAATGCCACATGTGGAAGTGATCGATATGCGCCAAGAACTTCATGCGGGTAATCGCACGATGTTTTCACGAACACTTGTTGAGAAAATGAAGGAACGGATTAGTCATGGGGAACAAATTGTTTTATTGTTAAACCGGCGCGGCTATTCAACATTTGCACTTTGCCGTGATTGTGGTCATGTGCAAGAATGTCCTCATTGTGATATTGCGTTAACCTATCATAAAAATAACCATCAATTAAAATGCCACTATTGCGCTTATGAAGAGCCAATGCCATCATTATGCCCGAACTGCGAGAGTAATTTAATTCGTTTTTTTGGAACGGGAACACAACGTGTGGAAGAAGCACTCTCCAGCGTCATCCCAGAAGCAACAGTGATCCGCATGGATGTGGATACAACACGAAGAAAAGGATCGCATGAACGATTACTGAGTGATTTTGGTAACAAAAAAGGAAACATTCTACTTGGTACACAAATGATTGCCAAAGGGCTCGATTTTGAAAATGTTACGCTAGTTGGCGTGCTGACTGCTGATTCGATGCTTCATTTACCTGATTTTCGTTCTTCAGAAAAAACGTTTCAATTGCTTACTCAAGTAAGCGGTCGAGCCGGTAGGCATGAATTAGTGGGAGAAGTTGTTATTCAAACATATACACCAGATCACTATAGTGTTCAACTTGCAAGTCAATATGATTATGATACATTTTACTTTAAGGAAATGGCGACAAGAAAGCTGTTCCGATATCCGCCATACGTATTTTTGACATTAATCACAATCGCGCAGGAGAATAAAGTTTATGTAATACAGACTGCACAGGAAATTGCAAAATTATTGATGAAACACATACAAAAAGATACAGTTATTTTAGGGCCAACCCCTTCACCGATAGCTCGTATAAAAGATAAATATCGCTATCAGCTTATGATTAAGTATCGAAATGAACCTAGATTAAAAGCCTTTATTAAAAAAATTATGGAACATTATGCAGAAGAGATTCGGAAAAATGATTTGCAAATTACAGTTGATGTACAACCGTATCAACTGATGTAGGAAGGAATGGAGAAATGAAAAGAATTATTTTTATGGGAACACCTGATTTTTCCGTCCCCGTTTTACAAACACTTATCCGTTCTGAATATGAAATTGTGCTTGTCGTTACTCAACCAGATCGGCCAAAGGGTAGAAAAAGAACGCTAACACCACCACCGGTAAAAGTAGAGGCAGAAAAACATGGTCTTCCTGTTTTTCAGCCAGAACGGTTAAAAGACAATTATGAAAAAATAAAAGCTTTGGATGCTGACCTCATAGTAACCGCGGCGTATGGTCAGTTATTGCCAAGTGCATTGCTTGAGGCCCCAACATTTGGTTGTATTAATGTTCACGCTTCTTTGCTCCCAGAATTACGTGGAGGTGCCCCAATTCATTATGCAATTTTAGAGGGGAAAACAGAAACAGGCATTACAATTATGTATATGGCAGAAAAATTAGATGCAGGGGATATATTAACACAAGAAAAGGTAATAATTGAGAAGACAGACGATGTATCTTCACTACATGATAAACTTGCAAAAATCGGTGCGGCTTTACTGGATAAAACGATTCCTTTATTATTTTCCAATCAATTAACCCCGGTGAAGCAAGATGAGGCAAAAGTGACTTTTGCTCCAAATATTACGCGTGAAAAAGAAAAAATAGACTGGACACAAAGCAATGAGGACATATATAACCATATAAGAGGCTTGCGACCATGGCCAGTTGCGTTTACAACCTTTCAGGGAAAACGTCTGAAATTATGGCAAGGCGAGCCCTCTGAGGCAACCTATCCGCAAAAAAGGCCTGGAGAAATCGTTGAAATTATTGATAAACAAGCTTTTGTTGTCGTCTGCGGAGATAATAAAGGAATACGGCTAACGGAAATACAGCCGGAAGGAAAAAGTAAGATGACAGCTGCAGAATTTATAAACGGCGACTATATTCATATAGGAATGGTTTTGGGTGATTAAATGAGTAATTATCATTTGAGAAAAAGTATACTGGACTTGCTTTTAAGAATGGAAGAAGGTGGTGGCTACAGCCATCTTTTGATTAGTAACGAAATTAAAAATAAACAGATCGCTACAAAGGATGAAGGTCTATTTACGGAGATTGTTTACGGTACGATGGAGAGAAAGTTAACTTTGGATTTTTATCTGGAACCATTTGTCCAAAAAAATAAAAAGTTAGAACCTTGGGTGCGGATGCTTTTAAGAATGTCTGTTTATCAAATTGTCTATTTGGATAAAGTGCCTGATTATGCAGTGATTAATGAATCAGTTGAAATTGCCAAACAACGCGGGCACAAAGGTGTCGCATCACTGGTAAATGGTGTGTTGCGCAGTCTGCAGCGTAAAGGCGTGTCGGATCCTGCAACAATAACTGATAAGGTGAAGCGACTTTCCATCGAAACTAGCCACCCGGAATGGCTTGTTAATCGCTGGATTCAGTATTATGGTTTTGATACAACAAAGAATATGTGTGAAGCAAATTTGCAGCATAAACCGACTGCCGTGCGAGTTCAGCAGCTAAGGATTTCCCGGGATCAAGCAATGGAAACGTTAAGAAACGAAGGTTATCAAATAAAACCTTCCATACTATCAAATCATGGTATAATAATTGAACGAGGAAATATATTAAAATCACAATTGTTTATGGATGGTTTGTTAACAATTCAGGATCAAGCTTCCATGCTTGTTGCCGAGATGCTTGATGTAAAACCAGGGATGAACGTGCTTGATGCATGCAGTGCACCGGGCGGTAAAGCAACTCATGCAGCTGAAATAATGGAGAACGAGGGAACGATCCAAGCGTATGATTTACATAAGAATAAATTGAAGCTCATCAAAGAACGAGCAGCAAAACTTGAATTAACCATTATTAACGTAAAACAAGGTGACGCCAGACAGTTACAATCGATTCATGATAAAGAAAGTTTTGATCGTATTATTGTAGACGCGCCTTGTTCGGGATTAGGTGTTATTCAGGGGAAACCGGATGTAAAGTATAATAAAAGTGAACAGGATATTGCTCGTCTAGCAATCATACAACTGGAAATATTAGAAGCTGTCGCTCCATTACTAAAAAAAGATGGACGATTAATTTATAGTACCTGTACAGTTGATCGGGAGGAAAATGAACAAATAGTGAAGCGTTTTTTAAAGCGATATATTACTTTTGAAGTAGATAATGCTTTTTTTAATCATCTTCCTGATACATTGAAAAATACAGAAGGACAGAGTGAATATGGATTGCAACTCTTCCCGCAAACATTTCAGTCAGACGGTTTTTTTCTTACCCGTCTTAAGTATAAACACGACTGCTGAAGTATTATAAAATTTTTATAAATGATTGAGTAGTTCGCTTATCTAATGGTTTAGAAGTTTCGGATATTAAAGGGGTGAAAAGATGCAGGGGCAATTTTTAACGGATCGCGGAAGAGTTCGGAAGCATAACGAAGATGCGGGCGGTATTTTTTATAATAGAACCAAACAAATTATCGCTACAATTGCAGATGGGATGGGCGGTCATCAGGCGGGTGATGTAGCTAGCAAGATGGCTATTTCCATGATTCAGGAGCAATGGGGTAAAGTTGAGGAAATAACTTCCGCCGGACTGGCCGAAGAATGGCTACAAAATATGGTTAAAGAAATAAATCATGCCATTTTTGATTGTGCCGCTCAAAAAAAAGAATATGAAGGAATGGGCACTACAATTGTTATCGCTATTTGTACTGATGAATTTATTACAATTGCCCATATTGGGGACAGCCGCTGTTATCTTTTTAACGAACATGGTTTTAATCAAATTACCGAAGATCATTCCCTTGTAAATGAATTGATACGTGCAGGACAGCTCTCGAAAGATGATGCGGAAGTACATCCGCGTAAAAATGTATTAATGAAAGCGCTTGGAACAGAAGAGATTGTTGATGCTGATATTCAAACAATTAGCTGGGAAGAAGAAAATAAAGTGTTGTTATGTTCAGATGGATTGTCAAATAAAATAGATGATGAAGAATTGTGCCAGTTCATTCTTTCAGGGGAAAATATGGAACAAGTCGGGAAGAGCATGATCGATATGGCAAATGAAAGAGGTGGAGAAGATAATATATCATTAGCTATTATCGTTCGACAGCCTGCACAGGAAGCAGGTGAACCTTCATGTTAGAAGGCCACCTGTTGAGTGAAAGGTATCGAATAAAAGCCAAAATAGGCGGAGGCGGGATGGCCAACGTTTATTTAGCCAGGGACATCATTTTGGACCGAGATGTGGCTATAAAAGCTCTTCGTCTAGAGTATGCTAATGATGAAGAGTTCATCCAGCGGTTTGACCGAGAGGCGCAGGCAGCGACAAGTTTGTCCCACCCTAATATAGTGAACATATATGATGTCGGCGAAGAGGATCATATATTGTATATGGTGATGGAATATGTCGATGGCCTAACGTTAAAGGAATACATTCAACGCTTCGGAGCAATTGATGTAGAAGAAGCAATTGATATTATGAAACAAATAACGGCCGCAATTGCCCATGCGCATGCGAATGATCTTGTGCACCGTGATATTAAACCGCAAAATATATTAATGGATTCTTTTGGAAACGTTAAAGTAACCGATTTTGGGATTGCGGTTGCGTTAAGTGCTACCTCTCTTACGCAAACAAATGCCATTTTAGGTTCTGTGCATTATTTATCACCTGAGCAAGCAAGGGGTGGTATCGCAACGAAAAAATCGGATATTTATTCGCTCGGAATTGTATTGTTTGAACTGCTTACAGGAAGGCTACCTTTTTCAGGACAATCTCCGATATCGATTGCCTTAAAACATTTGCAAAATGATACGCCTTCTGTTCGACAGGTCAATCCCAATATACCTCAAAGCATCGAAAATATTGTTTTGAAAGCAACGACGAAAGACCCTTTTCATCGTTTTAACAATGTATATGAAATGGAGAATGCGTTAGTTACAGCACTTGATCCAATCCGTATGAACGAAGAAGTTTTTACCCCTCCTGTGGAAGAAGGAGAAGAAACAAAAGCAATACCTATCATTACGAATCAATCTTTGCAGACAGACGAACAACAGGATACTATTATTCAGCAAAATGATGACACAAAAAAAGTGCCGGATGCAAATAAAACAAATAATAAACCAAAAAAGAAAAAACGAAAAAGGAAAAAATGGCTTATTATGCTTGCAGCACTATTAGTATTATTGATTGTTGCCATTTCTATACTAATCATGACAACTCCAAAAGATGTGACAATACCGGATGTTGTGGAAATGGAATACGAAGAAGCCGTTGCTGAACTGAGTAAATTAAAGCTAAAAACAGAACAAGAATCCATTTTTTCTGAAGAACTGGAAGAAGGGCTCGTCGTGAAATCGAATCCCCAAGCTGGACGAACAGTGAAAGAAGGGGCCACGGTTACTTTGTTTGTAAGCGAAGGAGAAGAAACCGTTACTTTTGAAGACTATACTGGACAAGACTTTAAACAAGTAGAACGCATGCTTTCAGACGAAGGTTTTGAAGTAATAGATTACGACAAGTATTCTGATGAACCAATAGGAACGATTATTTCGCAAATTGAACCCGTTGCCGGTAAAGAGGTAGTACCAAGGGATACGAAGGCTATTTTTGAGGTAAGTGCTGGGCCGGAGCTAATACAATTAAATAATCTAAAAGGATTAAGTGAAAGTGAAGCTAAAGATTATTTAACGAGTCATGGGCTGAAAATGACTAAGCATGAGGAAAACTCGGAGGATGTACCAAAAGGACAAGTAATCAGGCACTCTCCTGATGCTAATGCGCAGTTGAAAGAAGGTACCTCTGTTGATGTTTATATTTCAAGTGGGCCTGAGAAAAAACCGCCTGTATCACATACTGTTTCCTTCACCGTCCCATATGATGGTCAAACAGATGAGGAATCCGGTACTGAAAAAGTGCCACAGACGGTAATTATTTACATTGGTGACATGAATAATCAAGTAACAGAAGTTTATAAAGAAGATGAAATTACGAATGATAAAGATTATTCGATTACGTTAACGATAGAACAGAATAAAAAGGCAGAATATAAGGTTATACGGGATGATGAAGTATTTCTTCATGATACTGTATCCTATGAAGAGGGTGAATAAATGCAGGAAGGAAGAATAGTCCGAGCGCTGAGTGGCTTTTATGATGTTAAAAGTGAAGGTCAAATTTTCACATGTAGAGGTAGAGGAGTATTTCGAAAGCAAAAGATTACTCCTCTTGTCGGCGATTTTGTGCACTTTGATCAAACGAATGAGCAGGAAGGTTATATTATTAAGATCGAGCCAAGAACGAATGAACTTATCCGGCCTCCTATTGCTAATATTACCCAAGCAATCATCGTCACCTCTGTAGTGGAACCGGACTTTAGTACAATTCTTTTGGACCGTTTTCTTGTCCTGATTGAAGCGAAGCAGTTAAAGCCTATTATTCTAATTTCGAAAAAAGATTTAGCAAATGAAGATCAATTGAACCGAGTTAAAGAGTATATAAATATTTACGAAAAAATTGGTTATACGGTTAAGCTTGTATCGACGAAGGAGAGAGAGAATCTTTCCATACTGCAAGAAATTTTATTAGACCAAGTGACTGTATTTGCGGGTCAATCTGGTGTTGGAAAATCATCGCTGCTGAATGCATTAAAACCGTCATTATTAATAAAAACAGGCGAAATATCCAAAAGTCTTGGAAGAGGGAAACATACAACTCGCCATGTCGAATTAGTGGAGATTAATGGAGGACTTGTAGCTGATACACCAGGTTTTAGTTCATTGGATTTTAAAGAGGTGGAAGCAAATGAACTAGGTATGTGTTTTCCCGAAATTGAAACTAGAGCACCAATGTGCCAATTTAGAGGCTGTCTGCACGATAAAGAGCCAAAATGTGCAGTAAAGCAAGCTGTCGAAGATGAGGGAATAAGTAATGAACGTTATAAGCACTATATAAACTTTTTAAAAGAAATACAATCAAGAAAGCCGAGGTATTCATAATGACTAAAATTGCCCCATCGATTCTTTCAGCTGATTTTTCCAGGCTGGGAGAGGAAATAAAAGAAGTGGAAAGGGCTGGAGCTGACTATATCCATATTGATGTAATGGATGGTCATTTTGTACCAAATATAACGATTGGTCCACTTATTGTAGAAGCTGTTAAACCGGTAACGAGTTTACCACTGGATGTTCATTTAATGATAGAAAATCCCGATCGGTACATTTCAATGTTTGCTGATGCAGGGGCTTCCATTATTTCAGTCCATCAAGAAACATGTCCTCATTTGCACCGGACTGTTCAGTTAATTAAAAGCCATGACGTAAAAGCAGGAATTGTAATTAATCCTGCTACACCTGTACATTTGATTAAGGAAGTATTATTTGCCGCTGATCTAGTTTTAGTAATGACTGTAAACCCTGGATTTGGTGGACAATCGTTTATAAAGGAAACCATTCATAAAATAAAAGAGCTTAGCCATTTGAGAAAAGAGAATGATTACTCATATGAAATACAAGTTGATGGCGGTGTTAACGAAAAAACGGCTAAGGTTTGTACGGAAGCCGGTGCAGACGTGCTCGTTGCGGGCAGCGCGATTTTCAATCAACCCAATCGCGAACAAGCACTTCGTAAAATCTTAGCAGCAACTAAAAACATGGAGTAGATGGTATGGTAAATATCGGTGTAGTTGGCAATGGCCCGGAACAATTATTGCCTAATATTGATTTATATTTAAATAAAGTCGACGTATGGATTGGGGCAGATCGTGGAGCATTAACGTTGGTGGAAAACGGCATAAACGCCGATTATGCAATAGGTGACTTCGATTCCATTAACGAACAGGAAAAACAGCAAATAAAAAAAGCAGTTGCTGATTTTTGTTTATATCCGGTGGAAAAAGATAAAACGGATTTGGAACTCGCTATTGACCAGGCTATGAACTTAAAGCCGAAAAATATTTATTTGTTCGGTGTAACTGGCGGGCGAATCGATCATGAACTTATTAATATACAATTGCTTTACTTCTTGGTAAACAAAGGTGTAAGAGGCATTATTGTTGATAAATTTAATGAACTCGAATTAACTTTTCCGGGCGAGCATACGGTTGTACAGAGCGAAATGTATCCAAATGTATCATTTGTGCCATTTTCATCATCTGTAGAAGGCTTGACATTAACTGATTTTTATTACCCATTAGAGAATAAAAACATTTCCTGGGGCTCTACCCGCTGCATTTCAAATAAGCTTCTTGCAAAAAGTGGTACTTTTTATTATGAAGCAGGCATATTATTGGTAATAAAGAGTCGTGATGCAGGTTTTTCCTTATAAGCGATTCCAATACTGTGCTGTTTGTATGCAGAGGAGGGGGAACTCATGAAATTTTATACGATAAAACTCCCAAGATTTATTGGCGGATTTGTACGTGTAGTGATCGGTGTTTTTAAAAAGGAAAAATAAATGCACGTAATTCATAGTGGACTCATGATCGTTATTATTCTTTTTGCTTATCCGTATGTCCCGATAATATAAAAGGCACCCCAAAGTAAAGGGTGCTTTTTATATTTGGATTCCATCATCATCCAATGACGTCTATTTCTGCGGTGCAGTTATGTGCTGCATGTATGGCAAATTAAATTCCAAAATGACATGGTCAAAGCATGATTTATTCGTATATAAGACTGTTCTTATTTACAAATGAAGACCAAAGTCACATCCGTCTTTGGTCTACAAAAAGTTTATACGCGTTCGATATTTCCTTTTTTAAGCGCTCGAGCAGAAACATAAACACGCTTCGGCTTACCGTCAACCATAATTCTAACTTTTTGAACATTTGCTTTCCATTTACGTTTATTGGAATTCATAGCGTGTGAACGATGGTTTCCAGTTCCAGTTTTGCGTCCAGTAATAACACATTTTCTAGCCATGTAAATCCCTCCTAATCCAACATGTGTCAATATAATACTTATATAATTTATCATACGTATACACAGATTGCAATAACTTCTGCAGTGAAAGGAAAGAAATATTGATATGAAGTGTATTATATGGTCTGTATTAATGATATAATATGACTGCTTTTAAAAATGAAATGTATATAGTAAAATGTTTGTTAAGCAAAGATCAGAAGAAATCAAAAGCATTCACTAATTGTTGGTGTCTTATTAATTGGCAAAATTTTTACGATTACAATATAGTTCGACAACCATTTCTTGAATAAAAGGAGGATATTTATGTCCATTGAACTTTATACAGAAGACGGCCGAGTAACTATTACGAATGAAGTAATTGCTACTATTGCCGGCGGAGCAGCTGTAGAATGCTACGGTATTGTAGGAATGGCTTCTAAAAGTCAAATAAAGGATGGTATTGCCGAAATACTAAGAAAAGAAAATTTTTCACGCGGGATTATCGTAAGACAGGAAGAAACAACACTTCATATTGATATGTACATTATCGTAAGCTATGGCACCAGAATTTCTGAAGTAGCTCATAACGTTCAAACTCAAGTGAAGTACACGCTGAAGCAATCGCTCGGGTTAACAATTGATTCTGTTAACATTTATGTTCAAGGAGTCCGAGTAGAAAATGATTAACTATTTATGTTGACAATGAGGAGGAAGTATAGTGACAAAACGTATGTTGGATGGGCAGGAGTTAATACAAATGATATTATTAGGTGCTCATCATTTATCAAATAATTCAAAGAAAATAGATGCATTAAACGTATTCCCCGTGCCTGATGGTGATACAGGTACAAATATGAACTTATCGATGACATCCGGTGTGAATGAAGTAAAAAAGGCGGATAGCAACAATGTCGCTGACGTTTCCCAAGCTTTCAGTAAAGGATTATTGATGGGTGCACGAGGGAATTCAGGAGTTATTTTGTCACAGATTTTTCGTGGATTTGCTAAAGGGCTGGAAGGAAAGAAGGCTGTTAATGCAAAAGAGTTTGCAGACGCATTTGAGTCCGGCGTGAAAACAGCATATAAAGCGGTTATGAAACCTGTAGAGGGAACGATACTGACGGTTGCAAAGGATGCAGCTAGTACAGCCTCCAAAGTGGCCAAGACCGAAACAGATCTTGTTCAGTTAATGGATAAGATAGTAATGGAAGCAAAAGAATCATTAAAACGGACACCTGAGCTTCTACCGGTATTAAAAGAAGTAGGGGTCGTTGATTCTGGTGGACAAGGCCTAGTAACGATATATGAAGGATTTCTAGCTGTTTTAAAAGGCGAGGAATTACCAAAAGAAGCGATGGATACAGTCGAAATGGAAAGTCTCGTTCAGGCAGAGCATCATAAAGTAGCACAGGACTTTATGGAGACAGCTGATATTACGTATGGGTATTGTACAGAATTTATGGTTAAATTTGAAGAAGAAAAAATAGATAATAATCCTTTTAATGAGAATCAGTTTCGAAATGAATTAAGTGAACATGGCGATTCTTTATTAGTTGTGTCAGATGAAGAAGTAGTAAAGGTTCATATACATACTGAATATCCCGGAAATGTCATGACACTTGGACAGCGCTATGGAAGTTTAATTAATATGGACATTGAAAATATGCGTGAACAGCACACGTCAATTGTAGGAGATAACCATAAAAAAGCGCAAGCGCCGGTAGAGAAAGCAAATTATGGGATTGTGACAATTGCTCTAGGATCAGGCATTAAAGAATTGTTTGAAAGTATTGGTGCAACCATCGTACTCGAGGGTGGTCAGACAATGAATCCGAGCACGCAAGATATCGCGGATGCCATTAAAGACGCTCATGCTGAAAACGTCATTGTTTTACCGAACAATAAAAATATCGTTATGGCAGCCGAACAAGCAGTCGATCTAGCTGAAACGAACGCTGTAGTTGTACCTACGCAGTCGATTCCTCAAGGCATTAGTGCACTATTAGCCTTTCATCCGGATCTGAATATTTCTGATAATAAGGAGGAAATGGAAGCCGCCGGAAAATTAGTAAAAACGGGACAAGTCACATACGCAATTCGGGATACAAAAATCGGCGATATTACGATTGAAAATGGGAATTTTATGGGAATAGCTGATTCGGAAATTAAAGCATCTGATCCGGACAGAATGGAAACAATGAAATTATTGCTACAAGACATGATTGGTGAAGAAGATGAGATACTAACCGTTTTATATGGAGAAGATGTGACAGCAGAAGAATTAGAATTACTGAAAAAATATGTGGAAGAAACTTTTGAAGAGATTGAAATAGAAATTCATCATGGCAATCAACCAATATATTCCTATATTTTATCAGTTGAATAAGTATAAAAGCGGTGGTCTGGCGATCATTGCTTTTTTATTTTCGATGGATCATTACTTTATTTGCTTTTATTTATTTGGTGCCATGGTTTTTGTTCTGCGAATTTCCTTATGCTACACTAAATGAAAGCAAACATTGTTGAAGAAGAGAGAGTGACGCAAAGTGTTAGATGCTCCTGTCCACACGTTAACCGGTGTAGGTGAAAAGTTTAGTGAAGAACTAGAAGCGATAAATATATATACAATTGATGATTTGCTGTTTTATTTCCCATCTCGTTATGATACATATGAAATAAAGCCACTTCGTGAATTGATTCATGATGATCAAGTAACTATCGCAGGGAAAGTCATTCATGCTCCTTCTCTTCAATTTTATGGAAAAAGAAAATCACGACTCACGTTCATGGTTGAAGTTGAAAAAGTGGCTATTAAGGCAGTAATGTTTAATCGAAGTTTTGCGAAAAAGCACATAAATCAGGGAGATACAGTTACGTTAAGCGGTAAGTGGGATATGAACCGGCTGCAAATAACGATAAATTACTATCGTAAAGGATTACCAAAAAGTGATGAAGCGATTCAATCGGTGTACTCCCTAAAGGGAAAGATTACAAACAAACGGTTAAGAAAAGTAATACAAACAGCTTTGCAGCAATATGTAGATCAAGTTAAAGAAATTATTCCGACTCACTATTTACAAGCATACAAATTACCAAACCGAAAAAGCGCTTTAAAATCAATGCACATGCCTGAAAACAAACGTATGTTGAAGCATGCCAGAAGAAGGTTTACATATGAAGAATTTTTAATTTTCCAATTGAAAATGCAATTATTAAGAAAAATAAACCGGGAAGCATCAACTGGAAATGCACACTACTACGACGAAAAAAGGTTAAATGTATTTATTCAGCGCTTGCCTTTTACGTTAACAAACGCTCAGAAAAATGCATTAGAGCAAATTTTGGATGATATGATTTCCCCTTTACGTATGAATCGATTACTGCAAGGTGATGTGGGATCAGGAAAGACAGCTGTTGCTGCCATATGCCTTTATGCGGCTGTTACGGCTAAAAAGCAGGGTGCCTTAATGGTTCCGACAGAAATTTTGGCCGAACAGCATTTTCATTCACTTACAGAAACGTTTGGTGAAAGTACTAATATTGTTTTATTGACAGGCTCAATAAAAGGAAAGAAAAGAAAAGAAATTGTAACAGCTATTAAAAATCATGAAATCGATATAGTAATTGGAACGCATGCATTAATACAGGATGATGTCATTTTTGCTGATCTTGGTTTTGTCATTGTAGACGAGCAGCATCGCTTTGGTGTAGAGCAACGACGCGTATTGCGAAATAAAGGGTTGTATCCGGATGTGTTATTTATGACAGCAACACCAATTCCACGAACATTGGCAATTACTGCTTTTGGGGATATGGATGTGTCAGTCATTGACGAAATGCCTTCCGGAAGAAAAAAGATTGAAACGTATTGGACAAAAGAAAATACGTTGGAGCGGGTGCTGGAGTTTATAAAAAGACAGATACTACAAGGGGAACAGGCTTATGTTGTTTGTCCGCTTATTGAAGAATCAGACAAAATGGATATTCAAAATGCTGTTGAATTATATGAAAAGCTCCAAGCCTATTATTCTTCTACTATAAAAATAGGTTTAATGCACGGTCGATTACCAACCGCAGAAAAAGAACGGATAATGGAGCAATTTATGCATAACGAAGTTCACATACTTGTTTCGACGACTGTCATTGAAGTTGGCGTAAATGTGCCGAATGCGACGATTATGGTTGTTTATGATGCTGAACGGTTTGGACTGTCACAACTGCACCAATTACGTGGAAGAGTGGGGAGAGGCAACAAACAAAGCTATTGCATTCTAATTGCTGATCCTAAAGGTGAAATTGGTAAAGAAAGAATGAAGATTATGACGGAAACAGCTAATGGTTTTGAGTTGGCCGAACAGGACTTGCAATTACGAGGTCCGGGAGATTTCTTTGGGAAAAAGCAAAGTGGACTGCCGGAATTTAAAGTTGCGGATATGATCCATGATTATCGTGCGCTCGAAGTAGCTCGAAAAGATGCAGAAGAAATTATAAGCAATAACTTGCTGGAAGCAAACGAAGAATTTATCCCACTGTTAAATTTGCTTAGAAATGACCCAGCTATTTTTGAAAAGCTTGATTAAAAAATACTTGCATATCGAAATTTACTCATATATATTACTATTAGTACCTAGTCATAACATAAACTTTTGGATGGTGCGTGCGTTGAAAAGAACGAAACAAGAACGTCAACAACTATTACAAGAAACCATTGAACAAACCCCTTTTATAACAGATGATGACTTGGCCAAAAAATTTAATGTAAGTATCCAGACGATCCGATTAGACCGAATGGAGCTTTCAATTCCTGAGTTACGGGCGCGGATTCGTTCTGTAGCTTCTAATCATTGGAATGAAACGGTAAGAGCATTGACGATTGATGATGTTATCGGTGAAATTATTGATCTGGAGTTGGATAAACGAGCAATCTCCATCATGATGATCAAATCGGAACACGTATTTTCTCGAAATAAAATTGCGCGGGGACATCATCTGTTTGCACAGGCGAATTCACTTGCTGTAGCCGTTATCAATGATGAATTGGCCCTTACTGCCAAAGTAGACATCAAATTTACGCGGCAAGTGAAAGAATCGGAACAGGTTGTTGCCAAAGCAGTTGTTGAAGGGAAAACGGATAAAGGATTAACGAAAGTGCGTGTGAATAGTTTTGTTCAGCACGAACTCGTATTTACCGGACTATTTCAAATGTACCGATCTACCGAATGAAAAGGAGAAGTGTTCAAATGAGAATTGCAATTGATGCAATGGGAGGAGATCATGCACCAAAGGAAGTTGTACGAGGTGCAATGGATGCCATTTCTCAATTTAACGATATAAAGATTACACTGATCGGCGATGAAAAACAAATCAAGTCCTATTTAACCAATGATAACAATATAACGATTATTCATACGGATGAGCGAATTACTGCAGAGGACGAACCGGTTCGCGCGGTACGTCGCAAAAAAAATGCTTCCCTCGTCATAATGGCGAGAGAAGTAAAAGAAAACCGTGCGGACGCATGTATTTCAGCCGGAAATACAGGAGCATTAATGAGTGCAGGTTTATTTGTAGTTGGCAGAACGCCAGGTATTGATCGCCCAGCACTCAGTCCAACATTACCGACAATTGACGGTACAGGATTTTTATTACTCGATGTTGGCGCTAATGTGGATGCGAATGCGCATCACCTGGTGCAATATGCCGTCATGGGCTCAATTTATACAGAAAAAGTTCGGTCTATCCCTAATCCGACTGTAGGCTTATTAAACGTAGGGACAGAAGATGGGAAAGGGAACCAACTGACAAAAAAAGCATTTATTCAATTAAACAATGCACCAATTAATTTTATCGGCAATGTAGAGGCGAGAGATTTATTAAATGGTGCAGCTGATGTTGTGGTAACTGATGGATTCAGCGGTAATATTACACTGAAAACAATCGAAGGAACAGCAATGAACGTTTTTTCACTCTTAAAAAAGACATTTATGCATTCAGTAAAAACAAAAATTGCAGCTAGTCTTGTAAAAAATGATTTAATCGGGTTAAAAAATCAATTAGATTACTCAGAATATGGAGGAGCCGGCCTGTTTGGATTATCGGCACCGGTCATTAAAGCGCATGGATCTTCGAAACGAAGAGCGATTCAGAATGCGATTAAACAAGCACGACATATGGTTGAATTTAAAGTGACTGAAACAATTGAATCGACTATAGCGACAATGGACGTGGACAAGGAGGAGTAAAATGAAACGAGTTGCATTTATGTACCCGGGTCAAGGGTCACAGGCAGTAGGGATGACAAAAAAATTGTATGACACAAACAGTGAAATTAGGTCTCTGTATGAAAAAGCAAACGAAATACTGAATAAGGATCTTACAAAGATTATGTTTGAAGGTCCTAAAGAGCTTTTAACCGAAACAGTCAATACACAGCCTGCTCTTCTGCTATCGAGTATGGGGGTAGATCTATTGCTTAAGCAATATGTCAAACCAGTCATGACGCTCGGGCACAGCCTTGGTGAGTATAGTGCGCTAGTGTCAGCGAATGCAATTTCTTTGGATGAAGCATTGCCATTAGTGGCGACCAGAGGCGAGCTTATGGAAAAAGCTTTTCCAAAAGGGAAAGGAACGATGGCTGCGGTATTGGGATTGTCGCAGCAAGCAATCGAAGCTGCGTTGAAAGAATCGGATGAAATCGTTGATGTAGCAAATTTGAACTGTCCTGGGCAAATTGTTATTTCGGGCACAACAGAAGGAATTGAAGAGGCTAGAAAGCTATTAAAAGAAGCAGGCGCAAAAAGAGTATTGCCTCTGAACGTAAGCGGGCCATTTCATTCCCGTCTAATGAAACAAGCGAGTGAAAAGTTTTTCGCTTATTTGCAAGATGTTTCATTTCACCATGCATCGATCCCTGTTTATGCGAATGTTACTGCTGCTCCGGTAAAGGATAGCGATGAAATCAAAGATTTACTTATTAAGCAACTGTATTCACCGGTTCGATTTGAGGAGTCGATACGGAAAATGATGGATGCCGATATCGATGCATTCGTTGAAGTAGGTAACGGGAAAGTATTAAGTGGACTTGTGAAAAAAATTGATCGCAAAGTAAAAACCTTTGCAGTACAGGATGAGCAATCAATGCAAGATTTTATTTCTTGGTATGAGGGGGATAATCAATAATGCTGCAAGGAAAAAATGCCCTTGTAACAGGGGCTTCCAGAGGAATTGGCAGAGCGATTGCGCTTGAGTTAGCGGATAATGGTGCAAATGTTGCCGTAAACTATTCCGGCAACAGAGAGAAAGCAGAAGCTGTTGCAGAAGAAATCAAACAACTAGGCGGTAAAGCTTTTGCCATACAAGCAGATGTTGCGGATGAAGCAAGCGTAAAAGCAATGATGAAAGAAGTAGTCAAACAATTTGGGAGTCTCGATATTTTAGTGAATAATGCTGGAATTACGAAAGATAACTTATTAATGCGAATGAAAGAAGAAGAATTTGATCAAGTTATTAATACGAATTTAAAAGGCGTTTTTCTCTGCGTTAAAAACGTTACTCGGCAAATGATGAAACAAAAAAGCGGTAAAATTATTAACGTCGCCTCCATTGTCGGGGTAAGTGGAAACCCAGGACAAGCTAATTACGTAGCTGCTAAAGCAGGTGTCATCGGATTAACGAAATCTACTGCAAAAGAACTTGCTTCACGTAATATCTTAGTAAATGCGGTAGCGCCCGGGTTTATTGCAACCGATATGACCGATGCGTTAACGACTGAGCAAAAGGAAGCCATATTATCTGCTATTCCACTTGAAAAGCTCGGAACGGCAGAGGATATTGCAAAAGCTGTTCGTTTTCTTGCATCAAATGATTCTGATTATATTACAGGACAAACGATCCATATTGACGGCGGCATGGTGATGTAATATAAAAAGATGTGTTCAGAAAGTCCGGTAAAAAATTGACCTTGATGAAGGGGAATTTCGACTAAGTACCGACACGTCCTATGTCGAACGTCGAAATCACCACACTCTGTTGAATCTCGTTGGCTTGTTTTTTCGCCACTCTTGTATATAAATACATACATTTCGTACCTTGGAAAAGAAGACACTTTTCCTGCGTGCGATGCGGATTCAAGGAAGCTTTCCTTATGCTCAAAACTACGCCGTCTCGAACTTCTTGGTCCTTTTTATACTCCTTTTTGAACACGTACTATAAGTTATAGCTAGAAATTTAAAACATATTCTTCTATACTATTTGAAGGGAGGTGAACGACTATGGCAGATGTGTTTGATCGAGTAAAAAATATCATCGTAGAACAGCTTGATGTAGAAGAGTCTCAAGTAACAATGGAAGCGTCATTCACAGAAGATTTGGACGCAGATTCATTAGATGTTGTGGAACTTGTAATGGAATTTGAAGATGAATTCGATATGGAAATTGCTGATGAAGAAGCTGAGCAAATTAAAACAGTTGGTGATGCTGTTGAGTACATAAACAGTAACTCCTGATTTAATAAAGTAAGCGTTTAGCGAAGATGCTAAACATGTCAATCATAAAATATGTAATTAGACAACTGTCTATAGACTAGAGTCTCGCACGAGCGAGACTTTTCATTTACAAGGTCATAAAGCATAAAATTTTATCTCAAGGTATTTTTGAATGTTCGATTAAAACCGCCACTTTGCGTGGCGACATCGAACCACCAGCTTTGAGCTGGCGCAGTCGCTACGTTTCTAGGCATGGCGCTTGCGCTTTTCTTAAAAGATAAGAATGTATATAATTTTGTGCATAGCTGTCTAGCTTAAGCGCCAGAAACTAGGCGACTTCCTGCAGCGCCTTGCGATAAGTCATCATCGATTCGCGGTGCTCATCGTGATTCCTTTATCTTAGTTGCTTCAGTCCAGTCGCTACGTTTCTAGGCATGGCGCTTGCGCTTTTCTTTAATATAGGAGTTGAAAAAAAGGTGGCATGATTATGGATGTTCAACAATTAGAACAACAACTGAATTTATCATTTAAAAATGAAACGCTGTTAGAAGAGGCTTTTACACATTCATCTTATGTGAATGAGCATCGAGGCAAAATATTTTCTGATAATGAGCGACTTGAATTTTTAGGAGATGCAGTGCTGGAATTGGCTGTATCGCAATATTTATTTCGAAAATATGAAAAGATGTCGGAAGGTGAAATGACCAAACTGCGAGCGTCCATCGTATGTGAAGAATCGCTAGTAGGTTTTGCGGTCCATTTAAACTTTGGAGATTATATACTGCTTGGAAAAGGAGAGGAGCAAACAGGCGGACGAACAAGACCCGCACTGCTTGCAGATGTGTTTGAATCATTTCTTGGTGCATTATACTTGGATCAAGGCTATGAACAAGCACAAAAATTTCTCGAATCACATGTTTTTCCACTCATTCATACTGGTGCTTTTTCGCATGCGATGGATTACAAAAGTCAACTGCAAGAATTGGTTCAAAAACAGAAAGATTACGCGATTGAATATGAGATTGTTGAAGAAAGTGGACCTTCCCACAAAAAAGAATTCATCTCTCGTGTAAAGGTGAAAGATCATCCATTCAAAGAAGGAAGAGGAAGGTCCAAAAAAGAGGCCGAACAGAGGGCTGCAAAAAAAATGCTGGACAGTTATAGCGATGAATCATAAGAATTATGTATTCGATCCAAAAGTACTACAATTGCTATCCCTTACGAACGGCGCGTAATTCGCTTATAAAAGCTTGTGTCTCTGCAGGGCTCAAGCTTCCTTTTTTAGAAATAATTTCATACATATATTTTAGATCCTCATATTTATCCATATCGTAATCTTGTGGATCCATTAATGAACGATTGGCTACGTCCAATCTGTTTGATAATTCGTCTAAAATAAACTTCATGTTTTCATAATTAGGGTTTTCTAAATTCATCTTTTACACCTCTTCTTTAGTTATTGCAGTAAAGACTTCCACAAAAAGCATACCTTTTGCATTGGCAGAATATTATCATTTACCTCTCTTTATGATAAAATAGATTCGTTAATAATCCAAGTGTTTTCAGAGAGTTACTGTCGTATATTTTAGTTTCTACTATGCGGTCGTGGTCGAAATACACTTTTTTCAGGAGATAAGAAAGTATAAACTTTTGGTGCGTAGCTGTCTAGCTCCATCGCCCAGCAACTAGCATAGGTTTTGGTGGGCGAGCATTTAGCGCAGTCCCAAACTTCATATTCCTCCCCTGTTTTAAAGAAGACTTGCCGATTGACTTTAGAGAAAGGCTTAGTCCCCTTTATGCCCTTGGGTGAAAGTCAACATCAGCTCGTACCTGAGAAGGGCCGACTAAAAGCGGGTTTTGCGCCCAACTCACGTATCCCCTTTTCAGAGGCATGTTTTCTTTATCTCATTTCGGAATGCTCAAGTTTGTATGTTGCTAAATGGGCGCTTGCACTTTTCTAAGGAGAATGATGATGTATTTAAAACGGTTGGAAAGTATAGGTTTTAAATCTTTTGCCGAACGGATTCGGGTTGAGTTTGTTCCGGGCGTTACAGCGATCGTAGGTCCGAATGGAAGTGGTAAAAGTAACATAACGGATGCTGTCCGCTGGGTGCTTGGAGAGCAATCAGTGAAATCTTTGCGTGGAGCAAAAATGGAAGACATTATTTTCCAAGGGAGCGATACTAGAAAACCGTTGAACTATGCTGAAGTGACGCTCGTTCTCGATAATCAGGATGAACAGCTGCCGCTTGATTATAAAGAAGTGTCTGTTACAAGAAGAGTCTATCGATCAGGAGACAGCGAGTTTTATATAAATAAACAATCATGCCGATTAAAAGACATTGTTGACTTATTCCTGGACTCAGGGCTTGGTAGGGAAGCATTTTCGATAATTAGTCAAGGAAAAGTGGAAGAGATACTAAGTTCCAAGGCAGAGGAACGACGCGTTATTTTCGAAGAAGCGGCTGGTGTTTTGAAATATAAGCAGCGGAAAAAGAAAGCAACATATAAGCTGGCAGAAACAGAAGAAAATTTACATCGTATCGAGGATATCGTGCACGAAATAGAGAAGCAAATTGAGCCGCTGAAGAGACAGGCATCTACAGCAAAAGAATATAAAAGATTTAAAGAGCAGTTAAAACAAAAAGAAATAGGTCTTTTGATTACAGAAATCGAACAACTCCATAGTGAATGGCAAAATTTATTAAAAGAATTGGAAGAGAACAAATGGAAAGAAATCGATTTAAAAACTAGCATCCAAAAAATGGAGGCGAAAGTAGAAAACGAACGTCAAAAATTAAAAGCAAAGGATGAACATATAGCGGAACTTCAATCTTCGCTCTTAATTACAACTCAACAACTCGAACAAATGGAAGGAAATAAAAAGTTGCTGCATGAGCGGTTGAAGCATTATTCCGAAAATAAAGCAAAACTCCAAACTCAACAAAGTCATGCGCGTACAAGAATTGAGGAAGTTGAAGGCGAATGGAACAGTGAAAAAGCTAAACTCGAAAAATTGCGAACCGAAACGAAAGACACAAAATCAGCGATTGCCGAGCTGGAATTAAAATTAACTACAGAACAAGAAAATATTAAAGATAAAATAGAAGATATGAAATCAGATTATATTGAGTATTTGAATGAACAAGCAGTAAAACGGAATGAGAAGCATTCCCTTCAGAAAGAAATAGAGCAATCGAACATGAAAAAATCCGGTCAAGGGAAGCAATCATATGATTTGGAAGTTGAAATAGAACGAAAAGAAGCGTTTAAAAAGGATTTAAAAGCGGAACTGGATATACTTCAAAAAGATTTCATCGATAAAGAAACTGAAAT
The DNA here is from genome assembly GCF_051846915.1 of Virgibacillus sp. W0181. Classification (NCBI taxonomy): domain Bacteria; kingdom Bacillati; phylum Bacillota; class Bacilli; order Caryophanales; family Bacillaceae; genus Virgibacillus; species Virgibacillus sp. W0181. The sequence goes on along the minus strand of NZ_JBPYCR010000002.1, from coordinate 71,065 downwards.
AACGAACTTTAAAAACGACTTAGCGAATAAACGCGTGTACTATCAACAATCACAAACGAAGCTGCACGAAGGAAATGAACAAATCGCTAGAATCAAATCCAAAAAAGAAATGCTTGAAGAGATGAAAACAGATTTTCAAGGATTTTTCTTCGGAGTAAAAGAAGTGCTCCAGGCACGAAGAACACAAAGGTTAACAAATATTCATGGAGCGGTCATTGAACTGATTGACGTACCTGAACAGTACATAATAGCTATTGACACAGCACTTGGCGCACAATCACAGCATATTGTCGTAACAAATGATCAGGCTGCCCGTAAGGCGATTCAATGGTTAAAGAAGGAAAAAAAAGGACGTGCCACCTTTTTACCGCTTGCATCGATTAAACAACGGTCTCTCCCCATGAATGTGGCTATGAAGATAAAAGAGCATAAAGGAATAGTTGGAATAGCATCTGACCTTGTATCTTCAGCATATGAAAAATTAGTTGAGCACTTAATGGGGCATATTATTGTTGCTAAAACATTGAAGGATGCCAATGAGGTTGCCGCTTTAACGAATCGAAAATATCGAATTGTTACAATGGATGGGGATGTCGTAAATCCTGGAGGCTCCATGTCCGGAGGTGCTCAAAAAAAAGCTAACCAGTCATTGTTTACAAGAGATAAAGAATTGCAGCAGTTAACGACTAAGCTAATGGATTATGAAAAAAGGGCAAAACAGTTTGAAGCAGCTGTCCAGGATGAAAAGGAAGATATTCAGAAATTAGAAGAAATAATTGAGGCAGAGGAACAAACCCTTTCCAACATGCAGCAAAAGGTGCAACAAGTTCAATCGAATTATAGAGAAATGGAATTAAAGATTGCTTCTTTGAATGATAGTCTGTCTGTTTTTGACTTGGAACATCAGCAGTTCGAACGCAATTTCAAAAAAATGATTGAACGTGAAAACGAGCTGGCGGCGGAATTGCAATCGATTGAACAGAAGCTCACTTCAACCCAAAGTACGATTAATACTTTAATAGAACAGGAAGAGAAGTTCAAAGAAAGTCATGAACAATTGCAGGAAACTTATCAGATGAAACGAATAGAGCTGGCTGAGCAAGAAGAACGTGTCCGACATCAACATGAAAAGACAATAGCTTTAGAAAAACAGTTAACAGCATTAAAAGAGCAGCACGAATCATATACGAAAGATCTAAACGATTTAATTAACATGCATCAATCTGAAAAGACTGAAGAAGAACTCAATGAAAATATAGACAATCGAAAGCTAGAAAAAGACAGTCTTACAAAACAAATTCAATTACAAAGAGAAGAACAAACGAAAAGAAATGACTGGATCCATGATAAAGAAAGCGAATTAAAAGTTATCGGTAAACAACATCAACAGATACTCCAAACAAGACAACAGCAGGAAGTGAGAGCAAACCGACTGGATGTTGCATTGGAAAATCGATTATCTCATTTGCAGATGGAATATGAAATGACTTATGAAAAAGCACAGCAAACATTTACAAAAGCGTCCAATCCTGAAGAGGAAAAAGAGTATGTTCAGCAATTGAAGAAGTCTATTGAGAGATTGGGCACGGTAAATTTGGGAGCCATTGATGAATACGATCGGATTTCCGAACGTTATACTTTTTTAACAACCCAACAGCAGGACTTAATGGAGGCAAAACAAACATTATTTACAGTTATTTCCGAAATGGATGAAGAAATGGAGCAGCTATTTTCAGCTACATTTACAAAAATAAAAGCGGAGTTCACAACTGTATTTAATCAATTATTTGGTGGAGGACATGCAGAATTAACATTGACTGATCCGAGCAATATACTGGATACAGGTGTCGAAATTGTTGCCCGTCCACCAGGTAAAAAGCTGCAATCCCTCGGTCTCTTATCAGGTGGAGAAAGAGCCTTAACAGCAATCGCATTACTATTTGCCATATTACGTGTGAGGCCTGTACCGTTTTGTATATTGGATGAAGTAGAGGCTGCGCTTGACGAAGCCAATGTTGTTCGCTTTGCAAAGTATGTCCAACTTTATAGTGACAAAACACAATTCATTGTCATCACCCACCGTAAAGGTACGATGGAAAGTGCCGATGTATTATACGGGGTTACGATGCAGGAATCGGGGGTTTCTCGTCTCGTATCCGTCCGATTGGAAGAAACGGAAGAGTTAATAAACGTTTAAAACAATTGCGCGAATGAAAGGAAGTTATGAAAGATGAGCTTTTTGGCAAAGTTAAAAAATAAATTTTCTCGTGAAGAAACAGCAGATGAAAGCCCAACGATTGAAAAATATAAAGATGGAATGACAAAATCCCGCTCTTCTTTTTCCGGTAAAATTAATGATTTGATTGCGCGTTACCGTAAAGTGGACGAAGATTTTTTTGAAGAACTGGAAGAAGTGCTTATTGCAGGTGATGTTGGGGTCATGACTGTAATGGATTTAATTGACGAATTGAAAATGGAAGTTAAAAGACAAAACATTAAAGATTCTGAACAAATAAAAGATGTAATATCCGAGAAGCTGGTTGAAATATATTATGGTGATGATGACGAACAGATGGAAGGGTTGAATATTCAAGAAAAAGACTTGACTGTTATTTTGGTTGTCGGAGTGAACGGGGTCGGCAAGACAACGTCTATTGGTAAATTGGCACACCAGTTAAAAGAAGAAGGGAAACATGTTGTTCTTGCTGCCGGAGATACATTCCGTGCCGGTGCTATTGAGCAGTTGGAGGAATGGGGAAAACGTGCTGATGTAGAAGTGATTAAACAAAGCGCGGGGAGTGACCCTGCCGCCGTTATTTTTGATGGTATTAAATCCGCACGTTCCCGAAATGCCGATGTATTAATATGTGATACAGCCGGAAGATTGCAAAACAAAGTCAATTTAATGAATGAATTGGCTAAAATAAACCGAATCATTGAACGAGAAGTGCCTGGAGCTCCACATGAAGTACTACTCGTTTTGGATGCAACTACCGGACAAAACGCTCTTAATCAGGCGAAAACATTCCGGGATGCTACCGATGTGTCTGGAATCGTACTGACGAAGTTGGATGGGACTGCAAAAGGTGGGATCGTTTTAGCGATTCGAAATGAGCTGAATATACCGGTTAAACTTGTCGGGCTTGGAGAGCAGGTGAACGACTTACAAAAATTTGATGCCCATGCGTTCGTGTATGGATTATTTGCCGATATGTTGGAAGAGAATTAACGATTCATTCCTTTCTTGACAATCTGAATGTACGTTCGTTATGATCATTTGTAAAGGGAATTTCCTTAACAAGAGGTGGGCATATTGCTGGAGAAAACGAATCGAATGAATTACTTATTTGATTTTTACGAAAAGTTGTTAACTTCCAAACAAAAGGAATACATGGAACTGTATTATATTGAAGACTATTCCCTCGGTGAAATTTCAGAGGTTTCGGAAGTGTCCAGACAAGCAGTATATGATAATATTAAACGTACGGAACAAATATTGGAAGCTTATGAAAAAAACCTGCATTTATACGAAAAGTTTCAACAACGTTTGGAAATTATAAATAAACTGGAAAAACGAGCATCTCATGAAAACGTAGATGAACGTATGCTTGAATGGATTGAACAATTAAAAGAACTGGGTTAGGAGGACATCTTCCATGGCGTTTGAAGGACTTTCCAATCGTTTGCAAGATACGATGAAAAAGATAACCGGAAAAGGAAAAGTGAATGAACAAGATGTTAATGCAATGGCACGTGAAGTGCGACTTGCCTTACTTGAGGCTGATGTCAACTTTAAAGTCGTTAAAAAGTTTATTAAGCAAATAAAAGAAAGAGCAGTAGGTCAGGATGTATTAGAAAGCTTAACACCCGGGCAGCAAGTAATAAAAATAGTGAAAGAAGAACTGACCGAATTAATGGGTGGGGAGCAAAGTAAAATTGCCGTTGCCTCTCGTCCACCAACGGTTATAATGATGGTTGGTTTACAAGGGGCCGGGAAAACAACAACGACCGGAAAACTGGCCAATTTGCTTAGGAAACAACATAATCGATCACCTCTGCTTGTCGCATGTGATGTATATCGTCCTGCTGCAGTAAACCAGCTGGAGACACTTGGCGAGCAATTGGATATGCCTGTTTTTTCCATGGGCACTGATGTAAGTCCCGTTGAAATCGCCGCAAAAGCAATTGAAAAAGCAAAAGAGGATCATCACGATTACGTAATTGTCGATACAGCTGGGCGTCTGCATGTTGATGATGAATTGATGGATGAATTGCAGCAAATCAAGGGGAAAGTTAATCCTGATGAAATCTATTTGGTCGTCGATGCGATGACTGGTCAGGATGCGGTCAATGTTGCCGAAAACTTTAATGAACAATTGGAATTATCCGGAGTCGTTTTGACAAAGCTGGATGGAGATACGCGTGGAGGCGCAGCACTTTCCATTAAATCTGTGACAGACACACCTATCAAGTTTGCCGGTATGGGGGAGAAACTGGATGAATTAGAAACCTTCCATCCTGAACGAATGGCCTCCAGAATACTTGGGATGGGTGATGTGTTAACTCTTATTGAAAAAGCACAGACGAACGTGGATGAAAAACAGGCAAAAGAACTAGAAGAAAAGATGCGCACGATGTCCTTTACATTTGATGACTTTTTGGAGCAGATGGATCAAGTTAAAAACATGGGTCCGCTAGAGGATTTAATGGGGATGATTCCCGGTGCGAATAAAATGAAAGGGCTGAAAAATGCCCAAATTGACGAAAGTCAGCTTGTTTACGTCGAAGCAATCATTCAGTCCATGACAAAAAAAGAACGACAGGACCCTTCGATTATCAATGCCAGTCGTAAAAAAAGAATTGCCAAAGGTTCCGGGACAACCGTATCAAAAGTAAACAGATTGCTTAAACAATTTGACGATATGAAAAAAATGATGAAACAAATGACGAATATGCAAAAAGGCAAAAAAGGAAAAGGGATGAAACTCCCATTCATGTAATGTAAAAATACTTTACAGGCAGATTAATTTCTGCTAAACTTTTTAATTGTGTAATCTTATTGATGGAGGTGTAAGAAATATGGCTGTTAAAATTCGCTTAAAACGTATGGGGTCCAAAAGAAACCCTTTTTACCGCATCGTTGTTGCTGATTCGCGTTTTCCTCGTAACGGACGTGCTATTGAACAAATCGGGACATATAATCCGGTAGTTAATCCGGTAGAAGTGAAAATAGATGAGGAAAAAGCACTGAACTGGATGTCCAAGGGTGCAAAACCAAGTGATACTGTTCGTAATCTTTTTTCAACAGAAGGCATCATGAAAAAATTCCACGATGAAAAAAATCAAAAGTAAAGTAGTGTGATAATATGAAAGATCTTATTGAATCAATCATTACACCACTTGTTGATCATCCGGAAGATATTCAAATAAAAGAAACAGAAGAAGAAACAAAAATTGTTTATCATCTTACTGTTAATCCAAATGATGTAGGCAAGGTCATTGGCAAAAATGGCCGCATTGCCAAAGCTGTTCGTACGGTAGTATATGCTGCAAAAACGACTACGAACAAACGCGTGTTTTTGGACATCATGTAGGGGAATGATTAGTTCCCCTATTCATTTTTTTCTGCAAATAAAATTGCTTCATTTTAAATCTACTGATCCATTCCTCCGCCTTTTCGTCTATCCATGTAATATTCATTAAATGCATACCAGGGAGTGAATCTTATTTGTGAAAATCATTCAAAAAGTATTGATTAAGCAAATTATAACGGAAAACAGCAAACAAAAGCTGCACAAGCATTTTTATGATACTAAAATGCAACTTGATCAAGAGTGCCAGCAACTATTGTTTGAACAACGTAAACTCCAGAATAAACACGGCATATCAAAACAAGAGGTTGCCCATCGGTTTCGTCAAGAAGTGAAAAAACGAAAAGAAAAGATGAAATTGCTGGACTTTAAGATCGAGCAATTGGATATGCTGGAATCAGGAAGTGAAATTGTTGAAAAAGAAGTTGAAGCAATTGTTGATGTGAATATAGGATCACATTGGGATGAAATGATGGGTGAAAAAGCTATCATTCTAAAAGATGGCGTCGTTATCCGAATTGACAAATAGTAGGTGAATCTATGTTTAAAGTAGGAAAAATAGTAAATACACATGGTATAAAAGGAGAAGTAAAAGTAAAACGAATTACTGACTTTGAAGAACGATTTGCTGCTGGGGAAACTGTTTATATCCTTAAAGAAGATGGACAAACATTCCCGCTCACGATTGATACGCATCGTACACATAAACAATTTGATTTACTTCAATTTAAAGGCCTGTACAATATTAACGATGTCGAACAGTTTAAAGGGCTTTATTTAAACGTTAAAGCAGATCAATTAAATGAATTGGGAAAAAATGAGTATTATTACCATGAAATTATAGGCTGCCAAGTAATGACAACAAGTGGCGATAGACTAGGAGAAATTGATTCCATTCTCTCACCAGGTGCAAATGATGTATGGGTCGTAAAGGGAGAAGATGGAAAAGAAATGTTAATTCCTTATATTGAAGATGTCGTTAAACATGTTGATGTAGACAATAAGAAAGTAACCATTGAATTGATGGAAGGATTGCTGGAGTAATGCATGTCGATATACTTACACTTTTTCCGGAAGTATTTGCACATCCGTTAAATACGTCTATTTTAAAAAGAGCACAAGAAAAAGAATTATTTAGCTATGAGTTGACAAACTTCCGTGATTATACGTTGAATAAACACCATAAAGTGGATGATTATCCTTATGGCGGTGGGGCAGGTATGGTTTTAACTCCACAACCGATTTTTGATGCCGTAGAGTCTATTAAAAAAAAGCGTCAGACAAAACCACGCGTTATTTTAATGTGTCCACAGGGGAAAACATATACACAAAAAATAGCTGAAGAGCTGAAAAAAGAAGAGCATTTGATCTTTATATGCGGACACTATGAAGGGTATGATGAACGTATTCGTGAACATATTGTTACGGATGAAATTTCGATTGGCGATTATATTTTAACAGGTGGAGAACTGGGCGCTATGGTTGTCATAGATAGTGTAGTAAGACTGTTGCCAGAAGCACTTGGTAATGCAGATTCGGCACAGGCGGATTCTTTTTCCACTGGACTACTGGAGCATCCACATTATACGCGTCCAGCCGATTTTCGAGGAATGAAAGTACCAGAAGTACTATTGTCGGGCGACCATGCAAAAATACGAGATTGGCGCAGAACCGCTTCATTGAAACGAACATTGGAACGGAGAAAAGATTTATTAAATAATGTATCTTTATCTGACAAGGAAAGGGATTTTCTGAACGGACTCATGAATGATAAGAAAACCCATTAATAAATACATGGCAGAAGTAATAATTATAGTTGTGCTCTGGAATATAATATGATATATTTATTGTTGTGCTTAAACAGTTCGTTTAAGCTGGATAAACGATGTTCCGCTTTCGCATAAATGATATGAACATTGGTTTGGAAGGAGTGGAATAACGAATGCAAAAATTAATTGCAGATATCACAAAAGACCAATTGCGTACCGATCACCCTGAATTTCGTGCCGGTGACACGGTAAAAGTTCACGCTAAAATTGTTGAAGGATCACGTGAAAGAATTCAGGTTTTTGAAGGTGTTGTCATTAAGAGACAAAATGGCGGAATCAGTGAAACATTTACAGTAAGAAAGCTTTCTTACGGTGTAGGTGTGGAGCGTACATTCCCTATACATTCACCTCGTGTTGCAAAAATAGAAGTAGTAAGACGCGGTATTGTTCGTCGTGCGAAATTGTATTACCTTCGTAACTTACGCGGTAAAGCTGCCCGTATTAAAGAGCGCCGCTAATACATCAACACACATTTTGATTATAAGACGTTTACTAAGAGCTTCGCATACATATGCAAAGCTCTTTTGTTTCAATTGATATGGAAAAGGTAATAGCCTATTATATTTTTATCTGTTATTAACCACGATAATAGTGTACAAAGATAAAGCTTTCAAGGGAGTATGGATGGCTATGCGGAAGAGAGAATGGATTGATTGGCTGAAAGCGTTATTAATTGCTTTTGGCATAGCGTTTATTATTCGGATGTTTATATTTTCACCAATCATTGTAGATGGACCTTCCATGCTGCCTACATTACACGATCATGATCAAATCATTGTGAATAAATTTATTTATCGCTTTAATGAACCCGAACGATTTGATGTAGTTGTTTTTCACGCTTCTGATGAAAAAGATTTTATTAAACGGGTCATCGGGCTCCCCGGAGAGCATGTAATGATGAAGGATAATGTGTTATATATTAATGGGGAAGAGATAGAGGAACAATTTATAGAAGACAATAATATCCATACAGATGATTTTACATTGGAATTATTACCTGGACAACATGAATCGATACCAGATGGTTACGTCTTCGTCCTTGGGGATAATCGGAATAACTCAACTGACAGTAGGAGAGAGAGTGTAGGACTTGTTCCTATTGATCAAATTGTAGGAAAAGCCAGTCTGATTTACTGGCCGTTTGATCGAATCCAACTGGTAAAAGAATAGGGTGAAATGATGAAGATACAATGGTTTCCCGGACATATGGCAAAAGCGAAAAGGGAAGTTGAAGAAAAACTAAAGCTGGTTGATTTGGTGATGGAGCTTGTTGACGCTCGTGTACCGTTTTCATCACAGAATCCAATGCTTCAACAGGCCACTCAAAATAAGCCCAAGCTGGTTGTTCTGATGAAAAATGATTTGGCTGACAATAGTGAAACAACAAAATGGTTGAGTTATTTTAGAAAGAGGAACGAACGGGCGATTGCAGTAGATGTGAATAATAAAAATGATATTCAGAAAATCATCCAGCAAGTAAAGGAAATTGGGCAGGAAAAAATGGAAAAACTCCATAGAAAAGGCATATTACAGCGTCCAATCCGAGCGATGATTGTTGGAATTCCGAATGTTGGTAAGTCAACATTAATCAATCGGCTTGTCAATAAAAAAATTGCGAAAATCGGTGACCGTCCTGGGATTACGAAACACCAGACGTGGATAAAAGTAAAAAAAGATTTTGAATTACTCGATACCCCGGGTATTTTATGGCCTAAATTTGAAGATCAAAAGGTGGCAATGCGTTTGGCAGCCATCGGAACAATTAAAGATCAACTCTTATCACTTCAAGATATAGCTGCCTTTGTCATTCAGTATATGAAAGAGCATTATCCGCAAAATTTGTATAATCGCTATCATGTAGCGGATGACATGGATGATATGTGGGAAATTTTTAACACTATAGGAAAACAACGCGGTGCGCTCGAAAGTGGGGGGCATGTCAATATGGATAAAGTAGCTGAAATTATTCTCCGTGATCTGCGCTCAGGAAAATTGGACCGAATTACATTAGAATCGACAACAAATTAAAAGGTATGCTTATTCCAAGCATACCCTTATTTTATTTTGTTTTTTATTCAAGGTTGATATAATCGCCCATATAAACTATGAAATTATTGATAAAGCACATTTATTACCGATATAAAGAGTGAAGGTAAGGTGAAACGATGGAACATAAGTCGATCGCACAAGTGAAGGAATTATTTGAAACCTCCGAAATAACCGAGGAGATGCTGAACACATTGAGTTCTGACAAGCGTAAAGGTGTGCAGCAACTGGTTCGTACATATTTAAAAAAGCAACGAGCACGACAGGAAGCAGAGAAAATGTTTGTATCGATGACTCGTTATGAGCAATCAGGCTATGCACAAAATTATGAATTGATTGCTGGGGTTGATGAAGCTGGTCGCGGCCCGCTTGCAGGACCAGTAGTAGCTGCCGCTGTTATTTTACCAAGCGATTTTAAATTAATTGGACTGACCGATTCAAAGTTATTAAAACATTCAGAACGCGTTACGTTTTATAAACAAATAAAACAGCGTGCGATCAGTTATGGTATATCATTGGTCAGTAATGAAAAAATTGATGAACTGAACATACTTCAAGCGACAAAGCATGCGATGTACCATGCACTGAAACAGCTTCATCCGCAACCGGATTATGTTTTACTCGATGCAATTCAGCTGGAAAAGCTACAATATCCATCCAAGTCAATTATAAAGGGAGATCAAAAAAGTATATCTATTGCAGCAGCCAGTATATTAGCAAAAGTAACTCGCGATCAATTAATGAATAAGATCGGTAAAGAGTATCCGCAATATCAATTTTCGTCTAACATGGGTTATGGGACAAAACAGCATATTGACATGCTAAAAAAGCATGGAGCAACCCCTTATCACCGTAGATCTTTTGCCCCTGTTAGGGATGCTGTCAGCCGCTCTTTGGGAGGTGACTAATTGTGCGTGTTAATGATGTGATAAACAAGCAGTCTGTCAAATTGAATGATACTCAAAACAAATTGCGTCCCGGACAAATAATTCAAGGCAATATTTTAAAATTATATCCGAATAACAAAGCGCGTATTCAACTCGGTACAATGAAATTAACTGCCCAATTGGAGGCAGCATTGACCATTGGGAAAAAGTATTTTTTCCAAGTTGAAAAAGTGGATGATGTCATTCATTTAAAAGTACTTCATGAAGTAGCGAAAAAGGTTGGACAAGAAACAGTCAAAAACATACTACACCAATTGAATCTGCCGCCAACAAAAGCTAATATGCAGTTTGTTCAATTGCTCCTAAACGAAAGAATACCATTTACGAAAGAACAACTGATGAATGCGTTGGATATCTTAAAGGGTCAAAAAAGTAGAAGCGAAGTTCATTTTATTTTAAAGCAAATGGTTGCTAATCAACTGCCAATGACAGAAGCTGTATTTCAGTCATTACATATAAAAGCTGGCTCTAATTTTACAGATCAGCTGCTCGGTCTATTGCACCAGCTTGAAAAAGCGCAACATTCATCCCCACTTATGAACCAATTAAAAGAAGGAATTAAACAAATTACAGATCCTATCACAATGGATCGTGCATTCATAAACCAAATAAAGCAAGATGCCGAATCTAGTCAAACGTTACTATTCCGAATACTAAAGGCAAGTGGGGCAATTAATCAGCAAATCACCTTTTCTACTTGGAAATCGAGTTGGGAGCCGTTTTTAAACGACCAACTTTCAACTGAACGTACCTACCCCCATTCTTTTAACACCCGTTTTGCATTAGAACAAATTAATCATTTACATAAAAATAGGGTTGTATTAATACAGGAAGCAAAAAAAATTCTCACCCAATGGGGAGTTACACTCAAAAGTAAAGCGCATGACAATAATATGATTTCCGAACAACAATTTTCTTCTTTGCATCAAAATATAAAAAATAATATTGTACCCATTCTTACACAGTACCAGCAGCAACACATGCTGTCGATAACCGAAAACAAGCCTTCACTCTATAGCAACTTATTATCTTTGCTGCAAATGTACTCGAATACAGAAACATATAAACAAATTGAACACGTACAATCCGTAACCAGTGGGCAGATGGACACAAATACTGTAAAGGACCAGTTTTTAGCATTAATGAAACAAGTCGTACATTTAACTCGTACAATACCACAAACAGATACACAGGCGATCGATCCACCGATTAAATCGATATTAATGCAATTGCTGCCGCACAGCGATTCACTTGTCCATGATCGTGCTCATCAGCTGTTACATTTTATAAATGGACTTCAAATTGATTCTGTACAAGAAACAAACCACTTTATTCAAGCAAGCCTACTACTTCCGGGTGAAAAATTTTCGTTAAATAAAGATTTACAATTCGAGTTTGAAAGTAAAAAAACACCGGATGGTAAAATCGATCCAAATTTCTGTCGTATTCTCTTTGTTTTGGAATTAAATATGATAAAAGATACAATAATAGATATGAGTATCCAAAAGCGATTTGTTACAGTGACCATTTTTAATGATTATTTAACGCAAGAGGATGTACGTTTGCAATCTGTACTGAAAAAAGGAATGGAAAGCTTGGATTATCAAATGTCAAATATAACTGTCAAGCCATTGCATGAGTTAAACAGGCCTAGCAAAAAAACATTAGATGTTACGCGTGCTCCGGATTCTTATAAGGGAGTTGATTACAGAATATGAATAAATATAGAAAAAAAGCTGCTGCTCTTCGTTATGACACAGAAAGGAATGCTGCACCAAAAGTTGTAGCTTCCGGAAAGGGACTAATTGCAGAAAATATTTTGGACAAGGCAGAACAAAATAAAATTCCTATGGTGGAAGACCCCTCGTTAGCAGAACTCTTAAGTGAATTAAACATCAATGAAACGATACCGGAAGAACTTTATCAAGCTGTTGCAGAAGTTTTTGCTTATGTCTATCAACTTGATAAAACGATGGAAGTTGAAAATAAATAGTAATATAAAGTGATAATTATTACTTATTCTTTGTTATATTTGTTTTTTTTTATTACAATAGAATTTGCAGTCAATTTTGATCGGAGGATAAAGGATGAATATTCATGAGTATCAAGGCAAGAACATTCTACGGGAATATGGTGTAAGGGTTCCCGATGGTCATGTAGCTTATTCAGTTGATGAAGCTGTTGAATATGCAAAAGGACTAAACAGTCCAGTGGCCGTAGTAAAAGCACAAATTCATGCAGGTGGAAGAGGAAAGGCAGGAGGAGTTAAAGTTGCAAATAACATGCAAGAAGTTCGTGTGTATGCAAAAGAAATTCTAGGTAAAGTATTAGTAACTCCTCAAACAGGTCCTGAAGGAAAAGAAGTAAAACGTTTATTAGTTGAAGAAGGCTGCGATATCGACCAGGAATATTATTTAAGTTTTGTACTGGATCGTAAAATCAACCGAATTGTTATGATGGGTTCAGAAGAAGGCGGAACTGAAATAGAAGAAGTAGCAGCAGCAACACCAGAGAAGATTTTTAAAGAAGTAATTAATCCGGAAATAGGGTTATCCGGGTTCCAGGCTCGCAGAATGGCATTTAATATTAATATTCCTTATAAAATGGTAGGAAAAGCTGTGAAAATTATGATGGGCATTTATCAAGCATTTATCGAAAAAGATTGCATGATTGCAGAAATAAACCCGCTAGTAACAACTGGTGATGGTGAAGTACTCGCATTGGATACGAAGCTGAACTTTGACGATAATGCTTTACACAGACAAAAGGAGATTTTGGAGCTTCGTGATTTGGATGAAGAAAATAGAAATGAAATTGAAGCGTCTAAATACGATTTAAGCTATATTTCACTTGATGGAAATATCGGTTGCATGGTAAATGGGGCCGGTCTCGCTATGGCAACGATGGATATTATTAAATATCACGGTGGTAATCCTTCTAATTTCTTGGATGTTGGAGGAGATGCTACACCGGAAAAAGTAGCCGAAGCATTCAAAATTATTTTATCCGATTCTGAAGTAAAAGGAATATTTGTAAACGTGTTTGGTGGAATTATGAGATGCGACTTTATCGCCAAAGGAATTATTGCTGCAACAGAAAAATTTGGTTTGGATATTCCGCTTGTCGTTCGATTGGAAGGAACGAATGTGGATTTAGGGAAACAATTGCTCAATGAATCTAACCTGAATATAACCGCAGCAGATTCAATGGCTGACGGTGCCGAAAAAATCGTATCAATGGTTCGTTAAAACAATAAACACAAGAAAAAAACGTACTATGGCGAAGAGAAAGGACGTACGAAAATAATGAGTATATATGTAAATAAAGATACGAAAGTAATTGTTCAAGGAATTACTGGCGCTGCCGGTAAATATCATACAGAACAAATGCTTAAATATGGCACGAAAATTGTCGGCGGAGTAACGCCTACCAAAGGTGGTACTGAGATTTTAGGTGTACCTGTTTTTAATACAGTTCAAGAAGCTGTGGAAGCTACAGGTGCAACAGTTTCAATTATTTATGTCCCTGCCCCATTTGCGGCAGATGCGATTTTAGAAGCGACTGATGCAGATTTGGAACTTACGATCTGTATTACAGAACATATTCCAATTTTGGATATGGTAAAAGTTAGACGGTATATGGAAGACAAAAAGACACGTTTAATTGGTCCGAATTGCCCAGGAGTAATTACTGCCGAAGAATGTAAGATTGGCATTATGCCTGGTTATATTCATAAAAAAGGTCATATTGGTGTTGTTTCGCGTTCCGGTACATTGACGTACGAAGCAGTTCATCAACTGTCCGAGGAAGGCTATGGGCAATCAACTGCAGTAGGTATCGGTGGAGACCCTGTGAACGGAACGAACTTTATTGATGTTTTAAAGGAATTTAATGAAGATCCCGATACATATGCCGTTATGATGATCGGAGAAATTGGCGGAACAGCTGAAGAAGATGCTGCCAGATGGGTTAAAGAAAATATGAAAAAACCGGTAGCAGGATTTATCGGCGGAGCAACTGCCCCTCCTGGAAAAAGAATGGGACATGCAGGTGCGATTATTTCCGGTGGGGAAGGTACAGCTGCTGAAAAGCAACGTGTCATGAAAGAGTGCGGTATTGGTGTTGCTGAATCACCTGCAAAAATGGGTAAAACAATGATTCAATTGCTTGAAGAAAATGGTTTAACTGCAAAATGTAAAACACATTAAAAATGTTTTTGTAATAAGCATGTTTTCAAAAGCACCGAATTAATAGCGATGCATAAAACAAGCCTGTGAAGTAATTCGCCACTCATAATTTGGTAGCTTTTTGAACATCGCCTATAAATACTACACTAAGAAGAACCTGAAGAGAGCGAATATCAGGTTCTTCTTTATAATAATGGAGGATTGATGTTATTGAACCCAATAAGAAATAGATTAATTCATGTTTACCATTGCCGTGGCATATCACGACGAAAGTTTCACACATTAATACAACATGATTCCGATTTAAAAGAAATATACACACTTACTCCAACAGACATAAGCCACCGATTATCCATCCCCTTTGATAAAGCCACATCTTTCTACAAAGATCTCCATGATAGCCGGCGATTTGAAAAAATTAAGCAAGCCGTATCCTCTCTTCCAATAATCACGATTTATGATTCGATTTATCCTGCCTTTTTGAAAACAATTAGTGACCCGCCTATTATTTTATACGCAAATGGTAATGTATCTTTACTGAATCATACTCCGTCTATAAGCGTTATAGGCACAAGAAATCCATCAAGGGACGCTTTTAGTAAAATGGAATATATCATTCGTCCACTAGTGGATAATAATTGGCTTATTGTCAGTGGAATGGCAAAAGGGATTGATAGTTATGCACATCAAATTGCATTAAAATATGGCGGGCATACGATTGCTGTTTTAGGTGGTGGATTTGAGCATATTTACCCAAAGCAAAATATACATTTATTCCGACAAATTTCACGTAAAGGCCTTGTCCTCAGTGAATACTCTCCATCAGTTGCTCCCCAAAAATATCACTTTCCGGAACGCAATAGGATTATTAGTGGCCTGAGTTTTGGAACACTTGTCGTTGAAGCAAAAGAAAGAAGTGGAACAATGATTACCGTGGACCAGGCACTGGAACAGGGGCGGGAAGTATACGCATTGCCAGGCTCACCCCTTGATCCTCAGACAAAAGGATGTCATCAAATGATTCAAGAAGGGGCAAAATTAGTAATTGGTTCAGAAGATATTACCGAAGATTGGAATCGTTTACGAATAAATGTATATAATCTGTAGGTAAACTTCTTTTTCCGGTAGAAAATCATAGGAATGTTATAGATATGCAGATGGCTGTAGCACCTTTTGTTAAAAAAGTATTATTTAAAATATTATTCATTCAAGACTTGTTTTTCGAACTAATTAAAATCCGTATACGAAACATTGATTAATGCTAATATTGATCAGGGTTATTTAAAGGAAAACGATTGTATATTTGACAAAAGTATCAGATGTACTTACTATTAGTGGAGATTTCCGTTTTTTATTTTCATGTTTAAAAAAATGGATATAAACAACAATATGTATGAAAACATCTATTTAAATATATCACATTCCAAAAACACAAAAATATTCAATAAAGCGCAGTTCCAGTGTATTGGGATGGGCTTCCATAGAGTACGGTGTTGCTCATATGACGTAGGTGGCTTTAACGAAAGTTTCTTATATTCTGGAGAAAAACAAGCTAGTGAGCGCTAGTTCTCAGTTGAAGCTTATCTTGATTGGAACGATTTTTGCAATACTTTTTTATTAACCATATAGAGCATTTAAATTGTCACCTCATTTGGGGAGGAAAGCATATGTCAGATTATCTTGTAATAGTAGAGTCGCCCGCCAAAGCAAAAACAATCGAGCGATATTTAGGTAAAAAGTATAAAGTTAAAGCATCCATGGGCCACGTGATTGATTTGCCTAAAAGTCAAATGGGTGTCGATGTAGAAAATGAATTTTCTCCAAAATATATAACGATCCGCGGGAAAGGCGATGTTTTAAAAGAATTAAGAAAAGAAGCTAAAAAAGCAAAAAGAATCTATCTCGCAGCTGACCCCGACAGAGAAGGAGAAGCGATAGCATGGCATTTAGCCCATGCACTTAAAGTAGATGAAACATCCGAATGCCGAGTCGTATTTAATGAAATTACAAAAGATGCCATTAAAGAATCGTTTAAAAATCCGCGTAAAATTGACTATGATTTGGTAGATGCCCAGCAAGCAAGAAGAATTCTTGATCGGCTAGTAGGTTACAATATCAGTCCATTATTATGGAAAAAAGTAAAAAAGGGACTTAGTGCCGGCCGCGTTCAATCCGTAGCCGTCAAAATGATTATTGATCGGGAAAAGGAAATTGAAAACTTTACACCGGAAGAATACTGGTCGATTGAAGCTCAATTTCAAAAGGGGAAAAAGAATTTTGAAGGGTTGTTTTATGGTTTCGATGGTAAAAAACAACCATTGAAACAAGAAAAAAATGTGAATGAAGTACTGGAAAAAATTAAAAATAAAAAGTTTACCGTAAGTAAGGTGACTAAGCGAGAGCGCAAGAGAAATCCTTCCAAACCATTTATTACATCTTCTTTACAACAGGAAGCTGCACGCAAGCTTAATTTTAAAGCTAGAAAGACAATGATGATTGCTCAACAGCTGTATGAAGGAATCGATTTGGGCAAAAAGTCAGGCGGTATAACCGGGTTAATCACTTATATGCGTACAGACTCTACGCGTATTGCTGATTCAGCAAAAGAAGAAGCGAAAAGTTATATTGAAGAAAATTATGGCAAGGAATACACGGGACCCAAACAAAAGAAACAAAGTCAGCAAGGCGCCCAAGATGCACACGAAGCTGTCAGACCAACATCTGCTTCTAAAGATCCTCAATCACTAAAAGATGTCTTATCACGTGATCAGTACAGATTATATAAATTAATTTATGAGCGCTTTTTAGCAAGTCAGATGGCCCCGGCGATTATGGATACAATGTCGGTTCAGTTGGACAACAATGGTATTGAGTTTCGTGCAACAGGTTCTAAGGTAAAATTTAAAGGGTTTATGAAAGTTTATGTTGAAGGTAATGATGGGAATAAAAAAGAAGAAGATAAAATTTTACCCGACCTGGAAGAGGGAGAGGTTGTTGATGCCAAAGAAATTTTACCAAAACAGCATTTTACACAACCGCCCCCACGTTATACAGAAGCAACGTTAGTCGGGACGATGGAAAAACAAGGACTCGGCCGCCCGTCAACATACGCGCCTACATTAGATACTATTCAAAGACGCGGTTATGTAGGAATGGATAATCGTCGATTTGTTCCGACTGAATTAGGTATGATCGTGATAGATATATTAGAAAAGTATTTTCCGGAAATTATCGATGTTGATTTTACTGTTAAGATGGAAGGTGACCTTGACTCGATTGAAGAAGGCAAGATAAAGTGGATCCATATCATAGATGACTTCTATAAAGATTTTAACAAACGTCTGGAAAAAGCCGAAGAAGAAATGGAAGAAATAGAAATTAAAGATGAACCTGCTGGAATTGATTGTGAAAAATGCGGTCATGAAATGGTCTATAAAATGGGCAGATATGGGAAGTTTTTAGCTTGCTCAAATTTTCCTGACTGTCGTAATACAAAGCCGATCCTGAAAAAAATCGGTGTCACTTGTCCAAAGTGTAAAAAAGGCGATGTTGTAGAAAGGAAATCCAAAAAACGACGGACCTTTTATGGATGTGATCAATATCCTGACTGTGATTTTGTTTCATGGGATAAACCGATTGCCAGAACATGTCCGGTTTGTGATTCAGTACTTGTGGAAAAGAAGAGTAAAAAACAAACACAAGTCAAATGTATAGCTTGTGATTATAAGGAAGACACTCAAACTTAAAAAACTGTGCGCCTAGGCGTGCAGTTTTTTAAATTATACTTAAGCAACAAAGGATGTTTGATTGATAACATATAAGGGAAATCCATATATTGAGAATATGTTTTATGGGGGTATGAAAATGACGACTCGTAATAAATATTATGTAACGATAGATGCAAAGGAAGTTCGCACAAGTCCATTGCCGGATGGAACGAATTATACTATTTTAGCTACGGAAGATGAGGCTAAAGAACTTCGCATGATATTTACAAATATGGAGAATGAATCAAAAGAAGCTTTAAAGCATATTTTAAAACCGTTCGATGAAAGACCGGTTGATATAGAAAGAAATAAATATGATACGGATCTATTATATATTTACCAACGTGTACATGATCTAGGGACGGAAGAAACAAAATTAAGTATTAAACAGTTAGGTTTGTTTTAATTTTTGAAGATGATTTACGAATAATTACCGATACAAAGAAACAATGAGCAATCCGAAATCTTGTTTGTTGACTCCTTATTACGAAATATATATAATTGTTCTTTGGTAAATGATAAAGATTCTTAGGTGCCGTTGCATAATAATGCTCAATAAATAACATAACACTTTGTACTATCTTTACTTTCGTTTCAGAATTTTGTTACAATTTAGTTAAATTGATTGCTATCTGTATTTTTGTATGTTATGATTTATTCGCTGTTCACTGAGGTGAAGGAATGTTTAGTCAATTTCAAAAAATGTTTAAAGAATATTTACAAATTGAAAAGAATGCTTCACCGTATACCGTTAAATATTACATTGATGATTTGCTAATCTTTTTTCGCTTTTTGCATAAAGAAGGGATTCAAAGTTTGGAAGAAGTAGACGAACGTGTTGTTCGGCTGTTTTTAACAACCCTTTATGATGAACAATTAAGCAGAAGATCCGTTTCCAGAAAGATTTCAGCTCTAAGAAGTTTTTACAAGTTTCTTGCCAGAGAAAGAATTGTAAAAACGAATCCTTTTCGTCAAATTGTATTGCCGAAACAATCGAAACCAATTCCTGGTTTTTTTTACTTAGAAGAGATGGATGCACTTTTTAAGGCAAATGACTTAACAACACCTCTTGGCCAAAGAAATCAAGCGATATTAGAAATTATATATGCAACGGGTATTAGAGTGAGTGAATGTCAACAGTTATTAATCGACGATATAGATTTTTCGATTGGCACCATCCTAGTTACAGGGAAAGGGAGAAAAGAACGCTATATTCCATTTGGGAGCTTTGCATCAGCCGCTTTGGAGGAATATATAAATGACGGAAGAGAAATACTATTGGAAAAAAGTAATAAAACTGCCAATTATTTATTTTTAAACGCACGGGGCAAACCTTTAACAACGAGAGGCATACGACTCGTTCTAAATAAAATAGTTGAGGATACAGCTGGGACGGTACATATTCATCCCCATAAATTACGCCATTCGTTTGCGACTCACATGTTGAATGAAGGTGCTGACCTTCGTACCGTACAAGAATTGTTAGGTCACGAAAATTTATCATCGACCCAAATATATACCCATGTTACAAAAGATCGTTTACGTAATGTGTATATGAATAGTCATCCACGGGCAAAACGATAATAAACGACTATGTATAAGTGAGGGATCATATGCCAACTGATATGCATGCAACAACTATTTTCGCCATTCAGCACAACGGAAAATGTGCAATGAGCGGTGATGGTCAAGTAACTTTGGGAAATGCAGTTGTAATGAAACATAAGGCAAAAAAAGTACGTACGTTATTTAATGGGCAAGTGTTGGCGGGCTTTGCAGGGTCTGTTGCCGATGCATTTACGTTATTTGAAAAATTCGAAGGGAAATTGGAAGCTTTTGATGGAAATTTAATGCGCGCTTCAGTAGAACTTGCAAAAGAATGGCGTAGCGACAAGGTCCTTCGTAAACTGGAAGCTATGCTTATTGTGATGAATAAAGATCACATGTTTCTTGTATCCGGAACAGGTGAAGTTATTGAGCCGGATGATGGGATGCTGGCAATTGGCTCCGGTGGTAATTATGCACTTAGTGCTGGCAGAGCATTAGTGAAGTATTCCAACGAATTGTCGGCAAAAGAAATTGCTAAAGCAGCTCTCGAGATCGCTGGAGAAATATGTGTTTATACGAACGATCAAATAACGTTGAAAGTACTTGATTAACGAAGGAGGCCTCGACATAATGGCAGAAAGCTTAACCCCGAAAGAAATTGTTGATCAACTGGACCGTTTTATCATCGGGCAAAATACAGCTAAAAGGTCAGTAGCCGTTGCTTTACGAAATCGTTATCGAAGAATGCAACTTGATGAATCAATAAAAGAAGAAATTGTACCAAAAAACATTTTAATGATTGGCCCAACCGGTGTCGGTAAAACGGAAGTCGCAAGAAGACTTGCTAAGTTGGTAAACGCACCTTTTATAAAAGTGGAGGCTACAAAGTTTACGGAAGTCGGTTACGTCGGTCGAGATGTTGAGTCTATGATCCGCGATCTGGTAGAAATGGCCATGCGTATGGTAAAAGAAGAAAAAATGAATGAAGTTATGGGGAAAGCGGAGGAAGAAGCGAATAAGAAACTCGTAACACTGCTTGTCCCGCAAGCAAAAAAACAATCGAACACGATGAAAAATCCGTTCGAAATGTTGTTTCCGAACCAGGAACAGGATGATGATGACACCAATAAACAAGAACATGCTGAGAATGAGGAAATAAAAAACAAGCGGCAAAGAGTCAAGCGTCAATTGGAAATGGGCGAACTGGAAAAAAACATAGTAACGGTAGAGCTTGATGAAATGCCTCCATCCATGTTCGATATGCTGCAAGGCTCTGGTATGGAACAAATGGGAATGAACATGCAAGACGCCTTTAGTCAATTCATGCCCAAAAAGAAGAAGAAACGCAAATTACCGGTACATGAAGCGCGTAAGGTACTAACTCAAGTAGAGGCGCAAAAGCTTATCGATATGGAAGAGGCTGCACAAGAAGCTGTCCTTCGTGCCGAGCAGTCAGGAATTGTGTTTATTGATGAAATTGATAAAGTAGCAGCAAAACAGGAACATGGAGCGAACGTTTCCAGAGAAGGTGTACAGCGAGATGTTTTACCGATTGTTGAAGGTTCCACTGTTGTAACAAAACACGGGCCGGTGAAAACAGATCATATGTTATTTATAGCTGCAGGAGCTTTTCACATGGCTAAACCGTCCGACTTAATTCCGGAATTACAAGGTCGCTTCCCAGTACGTGTTGAATTTGAAAAGCTTACAGTAGAAGATTTTAAACGCATCTTAAAAGAACCATCCAACGCGTTGCTGAAACAATATGAAGCGTTATTGCAAACAGAAGGTATAAAAGTTGTTTTTACGGACGAAGCTGTAGATAGACTTGCAGAAATTGCCTTTCAAGTAAATCAGCAATCCGACAATATCGGGGCAAGAAGACTTCATACGATATTGGAAAAACTATTGGAGGATCTATCATTTGAAGCTCCGGAAATAGGTATGGGTGAAATTGAAATCACGACTGGCTATGTAAATGAAAAACTTAATAAAATAGTACATGATAAAGACTTAACACAATTTATTTTATAATTGGCAATAAATTGTCGAATTTAATCGATAAAGTTAGGCTAAATCAGTGGTAAAATAATTATAACCGCTTATTTTAAATATAAAACAGAGGATATTGAATGGAGGATTTTTTGAAATGAAATTATTAGATCGAAGCCGCAGAATCAATGCCATGCTACAAAAATCAGCAGGTAAACCAGTTAACTTTAACGATATGTCAAAAACGTTAACAGAAGTAATAAATGGAAATGTATTTATCTTAAGCAGGCGCGGAAAGCTATTAGGCGTCGCAATAAATCAAGAGATTGAAAATGAACGTATGAAAGAAATGCTCGAAAAACGGCAGTTTCCTGAAGAATATACACAAGGGCTTTTCAACATTCATGAAACGACAGCCAATATCGATATTAACAGTGTGCATACTGTTTTTCCATATGAGAACCGCGAGTTATTCCAAGGTGGCTTAACAACTGTTGTGCCTATCATTGGTGGCGGTGAACGACTTGGCACACTTATATTGAGCAGATTGTCAGAAGAATTCAGTGATGATGATCTTATCCTTGCAGAATATGGGGCTACGGTAGTAGGAATGGAAATTTTACAAGGAAAAGCCGAAGAAATTGAATTGGAAGCTCGTAGTAAAGCGGTCGTACAAATGGCCATCAGCTCTTTATCATACAGTGAATTGGAAGCGATCGATCATATATTTGAAGAGCTAAATGGAAAAGAAGGGCTTCTTGTAGCAAGTAAAATAGCAGACCGAGTCGGTATTACACGTTCAGTTATTGTAAATGCATTAAGAAAGCTCGAAAGTGCTGGTGTAATTGAATCTCGTTCACTAGGAATGAAAGGAACATTCATTAAAGTTCTAAATGACAAGTTTCTAGTTGAACTTGAGAAATTACGTACAAGATAATAACATCATTTTACTTCATAATGGAAAAAAACAGCCAGTGAATGCATTGGCTGTTTTTTATATAGCTCCTATTACTCCATTACAACCTCCTACATTTGCAGTCGTCAATTAATGAACAATTTGCTCCATCATTCCTTTTCCACCATAATTGGTTTGAATCCCCTATCCTTGTTTATATTCCAAATAACCTGAAACACCCTCATTAAACACTAGGTAATTTGTACTATTTAATGGAATTGTCAAAATTGTTGTCGAAATATGGTAGACTTTCTTACTAATATAAATTACAATATCGATATCAATGAAAATAAAATGGTTGTACATATCGCCTATAGGAAGCAGCGGGGGAGATTACTTTGAAATTATTTAATAATACTTTTCGAACATTGGAACAATCACTGCAATACGCTTCTGCAAAAAACGAGACAATTTCCAATAACATTGCGAACGTTGACACTCCTAACTATAAGTCGAAGAATGTTATGTTCAAATCCGTGTTGAACGACTCTATGAGCGACTTGGCAGCACAACGGACCCATCCCAAACACATTCCATTCACATCTCAATCTGAAAATAAGCCTTTCGAAACAGTCACCAATTCCACGACAAATTACAATCATAATGGGAATAATGTTGATATGGATAAAGAAATGGCTAATTTAGCAAAAAATCAAATATATTACCAAAGTTTAATTGATCGATTGAATGGTAAGTTCGGCAGTCTGCAAACGGTTATAAGAGGAGGCAGATAGATGTCAATATTTAATGCATTAAATACAAGTGCTAGTGCGCTAACCGCTCAAAGGTTGAGAATGGATGTCACTTCATCAAATATTGCAAACGCACAAACAACTCGAGCAACTGTTAATGAAGCAGGAGAGTATGAGCCGTATAGAAGAAAAATGGTTGTTCTCGAGCCAAAAGAACGTTCTTTTCACTCTTTTTTACATAAAGCAACGACAAATCGAACAAAGGAAGCGAGCGGTGTAAAAGTAGCCAATATTATTGAAGATGACGAACCGTTTAAGGTTGTTTTTAACCCTTCGCATCCAGATGCAAATGAAGCTGGTTATGTTCAATTGCCTAATGTGGACCCATTAAAAGAAATGGTAGATTTAATGAGCGCTACGAGATCATATGAGGCGAATATTACGTCCATGAATGCTACGAAAAATATGTTGTTGAAGGCGTTAGAAATCGGAAAATAACAATAAGGAGCGATCGCCATGAATGAAGCAGCAATTAATCGTATTTCTCCCGGCATGCTCATGCAAGCACAGAAATATGGGCAACAGGAACCTGCCGAATCTCAATCCAAATTTGCTAATGTGCTTAAATCTGCCATACATCATACGAATGAACTGCAACAAGTTTCCAATCATAAAACAGAGCAACTGGCCCTAGGGAAAGTAAACGATTTGCATGATGTAATGATCTCAGCGCAAAAAGCTAGTATTACGCTAGAGACTACGGTACAGGTACAGCAAAAAGTACTTGATGCTTATAATGAAGTTATGCGGATGCAAGTATAGTTAACATATTCAACAGAGGACAGAAGTAAATTGTTATCAGGTCCTAAGACGTACTAATGTATCGTATGGACGCAGTAATTTTATTATAGAAAATCTGGTGGGGAATATATGAAAGAAAAAATTAAGCAAATAAAGGAGCGGCTTACTACTTTTTGGACAAGTCGAACAAAAAGCCAAAAAGTAACTTTTGTTGGATCAATAGCAATCATTTTTATTTTAATTGGTTCGATCATTTTTTTAACATCCAATACGAAATATGTTCCTTTATACAGTAATTTATCATTGCAGGAAATTGATCAAATAAAAACGGAACTGGATGCAAAGAGTGTTCCTTATGAATTGGACGCAGGGGGAACAACCATTTCTGTCCCCGAAGATCAAGTGGATTCCCTAATTGTGGAATTGGCAGGTCAAGGAATACCACATAGCGGGAATATAGATTATTCTTTTTTTAGTGAGAATGCATCATGGGGAATAACCGATAATGAATTCAACATTATGAAACTCGATGCCATGCAGACGGAATTAGCAAATTTGATGAAAGGCATTGAAGGTATCGATGATGCCCAAGTAATGATAAACATACCAGAGGAAACTGTTTTCGTTACAGATACAATGGAAAAAGCAAGTGCCTCTATTGTGTTAAATACAAAACTCGGCTATGAGTTTCAGGGTAATCAAGTGGAAACATTATATCATCTAGTTTCTAAAGCAGTCCCTAACTTACCGGCGGATAATATTGTTATTATGAATCAGTATTTCGAGTATTTTGAACAAAACGCTGCTTCGAATGCCCAGAACGAGTATACATATCAACAAACAGTGAAAAAAGATGTTGAAAGGGATATACGAAAACGATTGCAGCAAATGCTTGGAGCAATGGTAGGAATGGAAAAGGTTATCGTTTCGGTAACAACCGATATTGATTTTACGAATGAAAACCGAACAGAGGAACTAGTCGATCCAGTAGATCTGGAGAATATGGAAGGATTACCAGTAAGCATTGAAACTGTTCATGAAACGTATTCCGGAAACCAGCCAATTGGTGGGGTTGCCGGTACTGGAGAAGAAGATATTGCGAACTATCCCGAGGCACAAACCGGCGATGATGGCGAGTATGAGTTGGTGAAAGAAACAATAAACAATGAATTTAATCGCGTTCGTAAAGATATTGTAGAAAGTCCTTTTAAAATTAGAGATATCGGTATACAAGTTGCGGTAGACAATTTAAAAGCAACCGATGAAAACGATGAAATTCAATATTTATCAACCCAAGAGCAAAGCACAGTGGAACAAACGATCACATCCATTTTAAATTCAATGATCAGTACGTCCATTGATAAAGAATATGGGGAAGTTAATCCGGAAGAGAAAATATCAATCGTATTTCAAGAGTTTACTGGGAAGCAAACGATTCCTGAAAGTCCAAAGCCAATTATACCTATATGGATGTATGTTGTCGGAGGACTGTTATTATTAATTATTATCGTTTTATTTGTATTGTTGTTACGCAATCGAAAACAGGAAGAAGAAATAACGGAAGTTCCACAAGTAAATGAATCGGCACCGGAAGAGATTCCGGAAATTAGCGAAAAAACCGATTCGCAATCTGATATTCAGAGGAAACAGTTGGAGAAAATGGCAAAAGACAAACCAGAAGAGTTTGCAAAGCTGCTTCGGACCTGGATTACGGATGATTAGGGGGCTATTAAATGGCGAGACAAAAAAGAGAGGTTACCGGAAGGCAAAAGGCTGCTATTCTACTAATCTCTTTAGGCCCGGATGTTTCTGCGCAAGTATATAAGCATTTATCAGATGAAGAAATCGAAAAACTTAGCCTGGAAATTTCATCAGTAAAAAAAGTGGATACGGACGTAAAGGAAGATGTTCTGGAACAATTTCATCAAATTGCAGTTGCTCAGGATTACATTTCTCAAGGCGGTGTCGGGTATGCAAAAACCGTCTTGGAAAAAGCTTTTGGCAAGCAGGAAGCTACGAATATTATTAATCGTTTAACTTCTTCTTTACAAGTACGGCCGTTTGATTTTGCTAGAAAGGCTGATCCACATCAGGTGCTGAACTTTATTCAAAGTGAACACCCACAAACGATTGCACTCGTTTTATCTTATTTGGATCCTGAACAATCAGGGCAAATACTGTCTGAATTACAACAAGACGTTCAAGCAGACGTTGCGAAGCGAATAGCGGTAATGGATTCAACTTCTCCTGAGATAATAAGCCAGGTGGAGCAGGTACTTGAAAGAAACATTTCATCTTCATTGACAGAAGATTATACACAGACAGGTGGTATTGCTTCAGTCGTTGATGTGTTAAATGAAGTAGATAGAAGTACTGAACGAACCATTTTGGATGCGTTGGAAATTCAAGATCCGGAGCTTGCTGATGAAATTAAAAAACGAATGTTTATTTTTGATGACATCGTTATATTGGACAATCGTGCGATCCAGCGTGTTATTCGAGAGGTAGATAATGAAGATTTGCGACTATCTTTACGCGTAGCAAGTGATGAAGTAAAGGATGTCGTATTCAAAAACATGTCACAGCGCATGGCAGAAACATTCAAAGAAGAAATGGAATACATGGGGCCGGTTCGGCTGCGCGATGTAGAAGAGGCTCAAACAAGAATTGTCAGTGTTATTCGCAGACTGGAAGAAGTCGGAGAAATTGTCATAGCACGTGGTGGAGGTGACGATATCATTGTCTAGATCATCATCAACCATACATGTTAAGGAAAAAAAGGTAATTGAGGTTAAACCAATTAAAAAAATTGTGCAAACGGACGATCGAGCCAATTCCGAAGAGCAGGAACAAATTATCGTTCAGTCCAAACTGGATCAGATGAAAATTGAATTGAAGCAATTAGAGCACCACAGGGAAAAAATGGTGCAGGATATTTCAATAGAAATTGAGCAAGAAAAACAAAGATGGGAACAAGAGAAAGAACAATTGATCGAAAGAGTGAAAGAAGAGGGGTATCATGTCGGCTTCGAGTTAGGAAAACAAGATAGCCTAAACAAATACGAACAATTGATAGACAAGGCAAATGCTCTCGTACAAGCCGCAACAAAAGATTACTATGCGACTATTGAGGAAAGCAACGAAACCATTATTAGTTTAGCAATTCAAGCATCCCAAAAAATTTTAACGCATAGCCTTTCAGAGCACCCAGAGTCGTTTTTGCCAATCGTAACCGCAGCAATAACGGAATTGAAAGATCAATCGAGACTTTCCATATACTTACATCCGAATAATTATGAATTTGTACTGCAACAAAAAGAAGACTTAATGAAATCGCTGGATGGAGACACAAAAATTTCAATTTACATTGATCGGAAGCTATCGGAAAACGATTGCTTGATTGTTCACCCATTTGGACAAATCGATGCGGGTGTAGACACACAATTACAGCAAATTGAAAAAGCACTGCACGAAATATCCATGGAGTTGAAGTAATGGATACTAGTACATATATTTCAGCAATTGAACAAGTTGATACGTATAAAAGGTACGGAAAAGTGTTGCGCGTAGTCGGTTTGATGATCGAGTCGCTTGGCCCGGCAGCAAATGTAGGTGAAGTTTGCTATATTCACGCTGCTA
This sequence comes from Virgibacillus sp. W0181, assembly GCF_051846915.1. Lineage (NCBI taxonomy): Bacteria > Bacillati > Bacillota > Bacilli > Caryophanales > Bacillaceae > Virgibacillus > Virgibacillus sp. W0181. The sequence continues at coordinate 43,071 of NZ_JBPYCR010000002.1, read as the reverse complement.
ACCATAATAAAAAGACTATTCTCTCTGAAGTAGTCGGTTTTAACAATGAGAAGATTATCCTTATGCCTTATGCTGAAGTAACTGAAATTGGCCCCGGCTGTCTCGTGGAGGCAACGGGTCATCCCTTGATGATTAAAATTGGACGCGGGCTTATCGGTAATGTGATAGATCCATTAGGGAACAGCTTGAATACTGCGAAGCTACCAAAAGGATTGACGAACTATATAACAGAACAATCATCGCCAAACCCGATGATGCGCACCCCTATTACAAAACCGATTCAGATTGGAATCAAAGCAATTGACGGTTTGCTTACGGTCGGCGAAGGTCAAAGAGTTGGTATCTTTGCTGGAAGTGGGGTAGGGAAAAGTACATTACTAGGTATGATTGCCCGTAACAGCAATGCCGATATTAACGTTATCGCCTTGATAGGTGAACGTGGTCGTGAAGTAAGAGAATTTGTGGAAAATGATCTTGGCAAGGACGGTTTGAAAAAATCAATCGTCGTTGCCGTGACTTCTGATCAGCCGGCTTTAATGCGTATAAAAGGTGCGTATACAGCTACAGCAATTAGTGAGTATTTTCGCGACTTAGGTTTTAAAGTGAACCTATTGATGGATTCTGTAACTCGCGTGGCCATGGCTCAACGGGAGGTTGGATTGGCAGTTGGTGAACCGCCTACCACTAAAGGATACACACCATCAGTATTTGCGATATTGCCCAAGCTGCTTGAACGGACAGGTACAAGTGAACATGGTTCGATTACAGCCTTTTATACCGTTTTAGTAGATGGGGATGACATGAATGAACCAATTGCTGATACCGTTAGAGGGATATTGGACGGTCATTTTGTTCTAGATCGTAAATTGGCAGAACAAGGTCAGTTTCCCGCTATTAATATATTAAAATCGATCAGTAGAGTAATGAATCAAGTTGCTGATAAAGAACACATCGTCGCTGCTCAGAAAATACGTTCCCTTATGGCTACTTATGAAGAAAACAATGAACTCATTCATATTGGAGCATATAAACGCGGAACAGATCCGGAAATAGATAAGGCCATCGCATTTTATCCAAAGATTAAAGCCTTTTTAAAGCAAGAAATGAATGAAGACGTATCAATCGAACAGTCAATTGCACAAATGGACAAGCTGCTTTCGGGAGGTGTGCTTTAATTGCCACTAACAACAGTACTGCAATTACGAGAAAAGGAAAAAGAGAACGCTCAAATCGCACATCATCAATCTCAAAAGGCATTTGAAGAAATTGCAACAGAACTGTATACCTTACTCAAAAAAAAAGAAACAGCAGAAGGCTCCTATGCATCAACGCTAAGTAAATCAATGCCAATTGACAAAATCAAAGAGCAACTAGCTTACATAGAAGCACTAAACGTTAAAATCATGAGATTGCAAGACCATGTCAATAGAGCGAGAAAAGAAATGGAAGAAAAGCAATCAATCTTAACTGAAGCATATGTAGAAGTGAAAAAGTTTGAAAAAGTCATTGAAAATAGAAATATAGAAGCGGAAAAAATTACTCTAAAACATGAACAAACTCTAATGGATGAACTATCTATTCGACAATATTTAAGCCAAAATAGGTGAGTAGAATGGAAAAGCAAAGTAAAAGTCGCAAGAATAAGTCAAATCCGATCATCTGGTTTATATTTGTTATCGTCGTTCCTTTGATTGTCGCAATTGTTCTAACCGTCATAATTCTATCAGTGGCAGGTGTAAATGTTGGCGATTGGATAAAAACAAACGGCAGTAAAATACCGATTGTTTCAACCGTAATAAAGACGGATGAAGAGAAGCAATTAGAGCAACAAAGTGAACAAGCTGCGGAAATGATTGATAAACAGCAAAGTGAAATTGGTGAATTAAATGATGAAATTGAAAATTTACAAGCAACGAATGATGAATTACAACAAAAGATTTTAAAGCTAGAAAAAAGCGCCCAAGATAATAAATCGGAAGAACAAGCTGAACCGGAAACGGTAGACTCGGTAAAGAAAACGGCGACATCATTTCGGAAAATGGACAAGGAAAAAGCAGCACTCATTTTCCAAAGTTTGGACAAGTCATCAGCGGTTGCCATTTTAAAGGAATTATCAAATGATGTGCGTGGGGAAATTATGGGAGAAATGGAACCGTCACTTGCTGCGGAACTAACGGAATTATTAATGGAGCAGTAATATGTTATAACGCCGTGAAGGGAGGTGAAAATAGTGAATGCAATTACATTAACAGTACCATCGAATCTTTCAAAAAGTAAGGTTGAAAAGGTACCTTTGGATTCTTCAAATCAGGAAAGACATTCCATCTTTAATGGACTATTGCAGCAACAAACAGCAGGGGAACAAAATTCCATCCTTTTGGACCGAGAAATATATCAACAGCTTGATGAACCCCTAAATAATGAGTCACTAATCGCCCAATTACAAGCATTGACCAATCCCAATGAGCCGATTACTGAAGCAAATCCCGAAGAGTTGGAAATCCTGAATGAATTACAAACGATTACCGGACTTGATATTTCAACTCTCATTGAACAATTGATAACTCAACAACAAACAGAACCAAACATGAATAAGGAAGCAACTTTTGACCAGCGCATGATGACAAATTTGTTATCAAAATTGGAAAGTCAGACAACAATGGTATTTCATAAAGAAGGTCAATTCCAGCAGCTTATAGCGAAGTTTGAACAACTAGTTTCCAAACTTTCAACAAACAATGATAACCTGCTGAAACTGTCACCTAAAATATTACAGGTGCTGCATCAATGGACTGTTTTGGAAAAAAAGCTTACGACCGAGCAGATGGGTATACTGCAACAAACTTTAGACAAGGATTCAAACGAACAAACTATCTTTAAAGAAATATTGCATGCTTTTAAAAATCGCAATGAACTTGCTGCAAAACAGCACTACCGTGCAAATGCACAAGTTACAAGCACCGACGTTGCCAAGTGGCTTCACGCATTAACGACAAATAAAATGGTATCGAATCATCCGCAAGTCATTCCGGCTACTATTCCATATGACCAGTCCATGCCAATGTCGACGGTTGAACAACTTGTTATCCATGTTCATAAAGGGGAAGGAGCTGTTCCTGCTGAACAGCAACTATTGAAACAATTTCAACAAGCCATTCGATCGAGCCAGTTTTTATCATTAAATAACGGAACGACTCATTTATCATTTTCGTTGCGTCCGCAAAATTTAGGTGAAATGGTTGTACGCCTAACACAAATGAATGGCGAGATGGCAGTTAAAATTATTGTTACATCCCAGGTAGCTAAAGAAATGATGGAGTCGAATATTCATCAATTAAAAAATATGTTCGCGCCACACCAAGTCGTTATCGAGAAGGAAGATTTAGTGAATGGAAGCAGGCAGGATATATTAAAAGAAGCGCATGATGAACAAACGAAAGAACAAGAAAAGGAGCGTTCCGAGTCCGATCCATCGGAAGACAATGAAGATCAAGCAAATAAAGATTTCAAAACAGAATTTCTGGAACAAATTATGAACGAGAAAGTGTAGGTGAAGCAGATGAACAAAATCGATGCTTCTTTATATTTTCATAATCAACCGAAACGCACACCAAGCTCAAATCTCGGTAAAGATGAGTTTATGAAAATATTAATGACGCAGCTGCAAAACCAGGACCCGTTAAATCCGATGGAAGATCAGGATTTTATTGCACAAATGGCAAACTTTTCTTCTTTGGAGCAAATGATGAACATGTCAAAGTCGATTGATACACTTGTTCAAAGTCAAATGGTGTCACCGGTAATTCAATATAGTCACATGATTGGCAAAGATGTATCTTATAAAAAACGTAATGAAGAAACAGAAAAAGAAAACACGGTAACGAGTAATGTAATTGCAGTTAGTCAAAAAGAAGGCTGGGCAATATTAGAGTTGGAAAACGGAGAAAAAATTTATGCCGATTCTGTTATACAGGTGAGTGAACCGACTGCTGATAAGCCTGATGCTGGCGCTGAGAGTAAAGGAAGTGAATAAAATGGCTCATCGTGTCAGTGGAATACAGCAGCATCACCCATTTCCTGTTCCGGGTCAAAAGGTGAAAAATAACCAGACAAGTTTTAAGGAAATTTTTAAAGACGTTAAAGCAATAAAAGTTAGTAAACATGCACAACAACGCATTAGCGAACGAAACATTCAGATTAACGATAAGCAGTGGGAAATAATTACAAAGAAAATGCAGGAAGCGAAGCATAAAGGGGTAACCGATTCATTGGTTGTAATGAAAAACGCTGCTCTGCTAGTTAGTACACAAAATAATACGGTGGTAACCGCAATGAGTCAGGAAGAAGCTTCCGCTAAAATTTTCACAAACATTAACGGAACAATTGTACTTAATGAATAGGCTGGACCCTTTAAGGGAAGCCACTTATGCTGTTGATTGATCGATACAGTGTATTCAATCCAAAAAAAAGGGAGAAAAAAATTATGTTACGTTCTATGTATGCAGGTATTTCAGGAATGCGAGGATTCCAAACAAAACTCGATGTTATAGGTAATAACATCGCCAACGTAAATACAGCAGGATTTAAAAAAGGTCGAGTAACATTTCAAGATATGATGAGTCAAACGACTAGAGGTGCACAAGCCCCGACGGAAACCGGTGTAAGAGGTGGAACAAATCCGGCACAGGTTGGGCTTGGTTCACAGCTTGGAACAATTGATAATATTCATTCCCAAGGATTTCGTCAGCCAACGGATAACCCACTCGATTTTTCTATCGAAGGGGATGGGATGTTTGTTGTTGGTAATAATCTAGCAACAGAGAACAATACTGCTTTTGATCCAAACGCTGATACACACGTCGATTACATTAATCTTGAAAATTCAAACATCGCCTATACGCGTGCTGGTAATTTTGGATTGGATAAAGATGGAAATGTTGCAAATCCCCAAGGGCAGTATTTAATAGGATTTGCAGCCGACGCAGCAGGAAACATTAATACTGGTAATTTAACAACAATAAAAATACCCGGAAACGCACAAAGCTTTAGTGTTACATCAAACGGTTCAGTGAACTACATTGATGAAAATGGAAGTCAACAAGTTGCCGGTCAGGTAGCATTAGCTAGTTTCTCCAATCCGTTGGGTTTGCAAAAGGCAGGAAGTAATCTTTACTTGGATACGCCGAATGCCGGTTTAAGAAAAGATGCAAACGATAATATTCAATTAGTTGCAGGAGAATCAGACGATATTGCTTCTTCTATTATCAGTAATTCATTGGAAATGTCGAATGTAGATTTGGCAGAGGAATTTACGGAGATGATTACGTCTCAGCGTGGATTCCAAGCAAATACTAGGATCATTACGACATCGGATGAAATTTTGCAGGAGCTCGTCAATCTAAAACGATAATGAGGAGGTAGGGAGTGGGCAGTAGCTCTATGAACTGAACACTCCCGCCATAAAATGATTCAATTACAACGGTTAAATGGGGAAGAATTTTCTTTAAATGCCTTGATGATCGAACAAATTCAGTCACATCCGGATACGACGATTACGTTAACGAATGGCAAAAAAATTGTAGTAAAAACAACCGAGCAGGAAGTAATAGATAAAGCGTCTGTTTTTTATCAAAAAGTCGGATTATACGGAAGGTTAAAAGAGGCGGGTGAAGTGAATGAGTAGTCTAGCAAAGACGATGGTAACTTCTTTAATTGTTTTGCTCGTTGCTGGAGCAATTGCATTCATTATTGTTTTAAATTATACAGGCAATCAAAACAAAGGCGAAGCGCAATCGATTGATGAAATTGCCGAGTATTCGTATGAAACTCCTGAAGTAACGACGGACTTAAACGATGGAAGTTTTGTGCGAATTCAATTCCAAATTTTGACGGATGGAAAGAAAGCTAGAAATGAAGTAACCAAACGCGAATTTCAGCTTAAAAATATTTTAATAAAAGAGCTTGCTGTTATGAATGAGGAAGACTTCAAATCCGGCCTTAGTAAACTGGAAGACACACTTCAATCCAAATTGAATGAAGTAATGACCGAAGGCAATATCACAGATGTATATACAACCGGAAAAATATTGCAATGATGATGTATTACTCCAATATGGAGGTGGAAACTTTTGATTGAAGAAGTACTTTCCCAAAATGAAATTGACGCTCTTTTATCTGCCATTACTTCAGGAGAAATGGATGCAGATCAGCTGAAACAAGAGGAAAAAGAACAAAAAATTCGTGTATATGACTTTAAGCGTGCCTTGCGTTTTTCCAAGGATCAAATACGTAGTATATCCAGAATTCATGAGAATTTTGCTCGATTAATGACTACTTTTTTTTCCGCTAAATTACGAACTTATGTCAATGTTTCAGTAGCATCTGTAGATCAAATACCATATGAAGAATTTATTCGATCAGTACCTAAGATGACGATATTGAACATATACAGTGTTGCCCCATTGGAAGGCAGAATTTTAATGGAAGTTAATCCGAACATAGCGTACAGTATGCTTGATCGTGTGTTGGGTGGTAGAGGAAACAGCGACAAGAAAGTAGATAGTCTAACGGAAATTGAAACACTTCTGATGTCTCAGCTTTTTGAAAAAGCGGTAGTAAATATGAAAGAAGCGTGGGATTCTTTAGTGGTAATTGAGCCGGAATTGGATGAGTTTGAAATTAATCCGCAATTTTTACAAATGGTATCGCCAAACGAAACAGTTGTCGTTGTTTCATTAAATACGACAATCGGGGATACGAGTGGGATGATCAACATCTGTATTCCCCACATTGTACTAGAACCGATCATACCTAAACTGTCCGTACATTATTGGATGCAGACAGCTACGAATAAAAGAGACCCGGAAGCGTATGAAAAATTGCAAAAGAACATTCAAAAAGTCCAAGTTGAAGCAAAAACATTGTTAGGGGAAACAACCATCCATATGAAAGAACTCTTAAAATTAAGTAGGGGTGATGTGATTGCCCTTAATCAAGCAATTGATGAACCGCTTCAGCTTGCAATTAATGATGAACCAAAATTGTACGTGCAGCCAGGAAAACATAAAAATAAATTATCTGTCCAAGTATTGGAAGAAATAAAGGGGGAGGAATAAAATGAATGATGGCATGCTTTCCCAAGATGAAATTGATGCGCTGTTAAATATTGGAAATGATGATAACGAAGATACTAAATCAGGAAACGCGGAGGAAGTGAACCTAGAAAACTATCTTACCGGGTTAGAAAGAGATGCGTTAGGGGAAATTGGTAATATTTCATTTGGCAGCTCTGCTACAACGTTATCAACATTGCTCAATCATAAAGTCGAAATTACAACACCTGAAGTATCCGTTGTAAAAAAGCCTGGATTAGATGAAGAATTTCCTTTTGACCATGTAAGTTTACGGGTTAATTACATTGAAGGGTTTACAGGGTCAAATTTATTCGTCGTTAAAGCAGAGGATGCTGCAATTATTTCAGATATTATGCTTGGAGGCGATGGGTCGAATCCCGAAAAAGATTTAAGTGAAATTCATCTCAGCGCTGTACAAGAAGCAATGAATCAAATGATGGGTGCTTCAGCGACCAGTATGAGTACCGTTTTTGATAAAAAAATCGATATTTCTCCACCTTCTGTACAATATGAAAATATTGAACAGGCAACTGAACTGAAAGGAGATTCCGATCATGAAATTTTCGTTAAAGTATCCTTTCAAATTATAGTTGGAGATTTAATAGACTCAAATATTATGCAGCTTATTCCATTATCATTTGCGAAAGAGCTAGTCGGGATGTTGCTTCATACTCCGTCTAATGAAAAAGGACCAGAACAAATGACAACCCGAGATCAAATTGCTAAAACAGAAACCTCTGAAAAGCCAATGGAATCGGAACAGCCTGCAATGAAGCATACAGAAGATCAGGATAGTGCAACTACCCAATATATTGGTGATTCCGTTCAGCAAAATGCAAATGTTCAGCAAGCGTCATTTTCTACCTTTGATCAGGTGGGATTAAACAGAAGCGAACAACGCAATTTGGATATGCTACTTGATATTCCTCTGAAAGTAACGGTGGAGCTAGGTCGGACGAAGCGTACCATACAAGATATACTTGAACTATCGTCAGGATCAATCGTTGAACTCGATAAACTTGCTGGTGAACCAGTCGATGTATTAGTTAATGAAAAGCTGATTGCTAAAGGAGAAGTAGTAGTCATTGATGAGAATTTTGGTGTACGAGTTTCGGATATTGTGAGTCAAACAGATCGATTATTAAATTTAAAATAAAATTGTATGAGGTGAACATAAAGTGGCACATAGCATTCTAATTGTAGATGATGCAGCATTTATGCGGATGATGATTAAAGATATTTTAACTAAAAATGGATTTGAAATTGCAGGAGAGGCAGAAAATGGTATACAAGCGGTAGAAAAATATAAAGAAGTTCAACCGGATCTCGTTACCATGGATATTACGATGCCGGAAAAGGATGGAATTACTGCATTAAAAGAAATTAAAGAATTGAACCCAGATGCAACGATTATTATGTGTTCAGCAATGGGACAGCAAGCGATGGTTATTGATGCGATTCAGGCCGGTGCCAAAGATTTTATTGTGAAGCCGTTTCAGGCAGATCGAGTGCTTGAAGCAATTCAAAAAGCACTTGGCTAAGAAACGAGTGAATAAAATGAGAAAAAAACGATATATATCAGTTCTAATGTTCCTCTTCCTTGGCATGTTTGTTTTATCTACGACGGTGCATGCGGAGGTGCCTAATGTAAAGGATTGCCTAGACGGAAGTGCGGATTGTCCCGAATTGGGTGAGACGAATGATGCAGAAATGGAACTAAATGATGAGGCACAAACAAAGGGGACAAACAGTCAGTCCATAGTTTTTGATTTGATCAAAATGGTTTTTGCCTTGCTGTTAGTTCTTGCTCTAATTTATTTTTTACTTAAATTTTTAAATAAACGAAGCAAATTATATCAACAGGTGAAAGCATTGGAGAACATGGGTGGAATATCGGTCGGACAAAATAAATCGATACAGATTGTTCGTATTGGATCCAAATTGTACGTCATCGGTGTCGGAGAAAATGTGGAACTTTTGCAAGAAATTACGGATGAAACGTTAAAGCAGGAGCTGTTCACAAACGATCAAACAGATGAATCCAAGCCAACGGCCATGTTTAATAATTTGTTCAATCAAAAATCCAATAAAGGCTCTTCGAAAAAGTTCAATCAACTGTTTTCGAATGAACTTGATAAATTAAAAAAGACGAGAAAAGAAATAATTGATCAACAAAAAAAGAAGGAAGATGAACATGACGGAATTTATTGATATGTTTGCCAGTTCTGATCCTTCAGACGTTGCTACATCTGTAAAGCTTTTATTGTTGCTCACCGTACTGTCGCTTGCACCTGGAATATTAATATTGATGACAAGTTTTACTAGAATTATTATTGTCTTGTCTTTTGTACGGACATCACTTGCGACACAGCAAATGCCCCCTAACCAAGTACTGATCGGGCTTGCCTTGTTTTTAACATTTTTTATTATGGCACCAACATTCAATGAAGTATATGACGAAGCACTTCAACCATTATTTAATGAAAATATGACGTTGGATGAAGCGTACGAAAGTGCAAGTGTACCATTGAAAGATTTTATGGCGAAGCATACAAGACAAAAAGATTTGGCATTATTTATGAGTTATACAGAAATGGATAAACCGGAAGCAGTTCAGGATATTCCGCTCACGACACTCGTTCCCGCTTTTGCCATCAGCGAATTGAAAACGGCATTTCAAATGGGGTTTATGATATTTGTTCCTTTTTTAATTATTGATATGGCTGTCGCTAGCGTCTTAATGTCCATGGGTATGATGATGCTGCCCCCGGTTATGATCTCCTTGCCTTTTAAAATTTTATTATTTGTGCTTGTCGACGGATGGTATCTTATTACGCATTCTTTGCTTCAAGGGTTTTAGTAATTTGTGTATTTGGAAAAGGGTGTGGAATAAATATAGCTGCATTTCAGCTCATGGAATATACTCGCTTTCCGCAGGAGGCTCGCATATTCCATTCGCTAAAGTTGCGTACCATTTTAGTTTTCCACAAAAATCCGAATACCCTTCATCTGTACATTAGATGAATAAAGAGATTAAAGAAAAAAGGTGTTGGTTTGCTTGAGTAATGAATTTGTACTGTCATTGGCGGAAAAAGGCATCTATACGATATTACTGGTTGCAGGTCCATTACTCATTCTGGCATTGGCGGTTGGTCTTTTAGTAAGTATATTTCAAGCAACAACTCAAATACAGGAGCAAACTTTGGCCTTTATCCCGAAAATCGTTGCTGTATTATTAGGAATAGTATTTTTTGGTCCGTGGATGCTCGGGCAAATGATCGAATTTACTATCGACTTATATCAAAATCTAAATCAGTTTGTAGGTTAACAGATGCTAGAATTAATTAATTTATCAAGCATACCTATCTTTTTGTTGATTTTTGTGAGAGTTATCTCTTTTTTTGTTGCTTTGCCTTTATTTTCTTATCGAACGATACCAACGCAATTTAAAATTGGCTTTAGCATTTTTTTATCTTTTATTATGTTCTATACACTTGACAAGTCTACTATTACCATTGATGACACATTTGTTTTTCTATTATTGAAAGAAGCATCTGTTGGGCTGCTTATCGGATTGATCGCTTTTATTATCTTATCTGCTGTACAAATAGCCGGGGGATTTATTGATTTTCAGATGGGATTTGCTATTGCCAATGTGATCGATCCGCAAACAGGAGCTCAAAGTCCGCTAATCGGACAATATTTTTATATCATTGCGCTATTGTTTTTACTATCGGTCAATGGTCATCATTTATTGATAGATGGCATTGTAAATAGTTATCAATTTATTCCTATGGATGCTTTTGTACCATTTGCAAATGGCTCCATTGCAGAATATGTAATTTCGATATTTAATCGAATGTTTGTCATTGCGTTTCAAATTGCTATCCCGATTGTCGGTTGTTTGTTTCTCGTTGATGTGGCATTAGGCATGATTGCAAGAACTGTACCGCAGCTGAATGTATTTGTTGTCGGTTTGCCTATAAAAATTTTTGTTAGCTTTGCCGTATTGCTATTTTTTCTAAGTTTGTACGTAATGCTTGTTAAAAGCTTATTTGAGTTAATGTTTGAGACAATGCGAGGATTAATGCAACTGTTCGGAGGTGCCTAATTTGTCATTACAACTGGATTTGCAATTTTTTGCCGGTGAAAAGACCGAAAAAGCAACTTCGAAAAAAAGGACTGATGAGCGCAATAAAGGAAAAGTAGCAAAAAGTCAGGATGTCAACACAGCGATTCTGCTTCTATTTTCATTTATTATTCTGGCTGTGTTTGGAACTTTTATGAAAAATAATATGCTCGCATTATATGAATATACTTTTACGGAATATATTCATTGGGACGTTACAACAAATACAATCGTACAGATTTTTAAAGAAGTTATGATTCAACTGACGAAAATTGTTGCTCCGCTCATGGTTATCGCTATTATTGCCGGAATCGCTGCAAATTTATTGCAAGTTGGTATTTTATTTACGACAGAACCACTTAAATTTGATTTAAAAAAAATTGATCCAATAAAAGGTGCTAAAAGAATTTTCTCGATCCGTGCATTGGTTGAATTGCTGAAATCATTATTTAAAATTGTGTTTATTGGTGTTATTACATTTGCGATTATTTGGATATATAAAGATGAAATGATGATGCAGTCATTGAAAAGTGCTGAAAGTTCCCTTTCTTTTTTTGGTATGGTTACTATGATAATGGGCATCTCCGCAACAATTGCACTCCTGCTATTATCTGTTATGGACTATATTTATCAACGATACGATTTTGAAAAAAACATTCGAATGTCTAAGCAAGATGTAAAGGATGAACATAAAAATATTGAAGGCGATCCATTGATCAAATCGAAAATAAAAGAAAAACAGCGTCAGATTGCAATGCGGAGAATGATGAGTGAAGTTCCTTCTGCGGATGTCGTCATCACCAACCCAACCCACTATGCTATCGCAATCAAATACGATGAAATTAAAGCAATTGCACCTATTGTCGTGGCAAAAGGAACCGGTCACCTCGCACTGAAAATAAAGGAAGTTGCACAGGCGCATAAGATTATAACGGTTGAAAACAAGCCGCTCGCCCGTGCATTATATGGATCGGTCGAAATAGATGATGCGATACCGGAAAATTTTTATCAAGCAGTTGCCGAAATTTTGGCTTACGTATATCAGATAGAGAAAAAAGTTAATTAGTAAGGGGATTTATGAATGAAAGCACGCGACTTATCAGTCCTATTAGGGGTCATTTTAATAATAATCATGCTAGTCATCCCTTTACCTGGATGGCTGTTAAGTGTCTTGATATTATGCAACATTACACTAGCGTTAATCGTTATTCTCGTATCCATGAATACACAAGAAGCGTTGCAATTTTCCGTTTTTCCTTCCCTCTTATTATTATTAACATTATTTCGACTCGGGTTGAATGTTTCAACGACTAGATCAATTTTATCGAAAGCGGATGCTGGCGGGGTTGTAGACACATTCGGTACCTTTGTTATCGGCAATAATCCACTGGTTGGATTTGTTGTTTTTATTATTCTTGTTATTATTCAATATATTGTCATTACTAAAGGTGCTGAACGTGTGTCAGAAGTTGCTGCCCGATTTACGCTGGATGCCATGCCGGGAAAGCAAATGAGTATTGATGCAGATTTGAATGCAGGGCTTATATCCGAACAACAGGCAAAAGAACGCCGGGAAAAAGTGGAAAATGAAGCTGATTTTCACGGAGCAATGGATGGTGCCAGTAAATTCGTCAAAGGGGACGCCATAGCAGGAATTATTATCGTATTAATAAATATTATTTTTGGACTGATTATAGGCATGGTTCAACTGGATTTATCTTTCCAAGAGTCGATTAATACATATATGAGACTTACAGTTGGAGACGGATTAGTCAGTCAAATCCCTGCGCTTTTAATAGCTACGGCTACCGGGATTGTTGTAACTCGTGTTACGACTACAGGTAACCTTGGAAGTGATGTTACGGGCCAATTGCTTCAATACCCGAAACTATTATTTATAGCTTCTGGGACGATATTTTTGTTGGGATTCACGCCGATTAATTTTCTGTTAACAACGACAATTGCTTTATTACTCGGACTAAGCGGATATTTATTATTGAGACAATCAGAAGAAAAGGAAGAAGAACAGGAAGAAATGGAAGAAGCGGAAAGTTCCTCTATGAAGTCAACAGAAAATGTTGTGGACCTGCTAAGTATGGATCCAATCGAGTTTGAATTTGGTTATGCGCTCATTCCACTGGTGGATGCCAATCAGGGCGGCGATTTGCTTGATCGTGTCATTATGATTCGAAGGCAGTTGGCAATCGAGCTCGGAATTGTAATTCCAGTCGTTCGCATAAGGGATAATATACAGTTAAACTCCAATGAATATCGCCTGAAAATAAAAGGTAATGAGGTTGCATTTGGTGAGTTGTTGCTTGATCATTATTTGGCAATGACCCCTGATTTTGAAAATGATGAGATGGAAGGAATTGAAACAAAAGAGCCAGCGTTCGGGTTACCTGCTACGTGGATAAGCGAAGATAAAAAAGATGATGCCGAATTAGCAGGATATACGGTAGTAGATCCTCCATCCGTTGTTTCGACTCACTTAACGGAAGTAATAAAAGCGCATGCGCATACATTACTCGGTAGACAAGAAACAAAACAATTGATTGATCACTTAAAAGAGAACTATCCAATATTAGTGGAGGAAGTAACACCTGAGCCACTGGGTATCGGAGAGATTCAAAAAGTTTTGGCTAAGTTATTAAAAGAAAAAGTATCCATCCGTAACTTGCCTATTATTTTTGAGACATTAGCTGATTTTGGCAAATTGACGAGTGATTCCGATCTGCTCGTTGAATATGTGCGACAAGCTCTATCTGCGCAAATAACGAAACAATATACAAACAACGAAGAACTATTGAAAGTAATCACAGTATCAAGTAGGATCGAACAGCTCATCTTGGAAAATGTTCAGCAAACAGAACACGGAAACTATTTAACATTGGATCCGGAAGCACAACAAGTGATTATTACGGATGTAAATGAACAAGCGGAAAAAAATTCTTTATACGAAGAACAACCGGTCGTCCTATGCTCGCCGGCCATACGTATGTATATGAAACAGCTGCTGGAAAGATCGCTGCCGCAAGTTGTTGTTCTTTCCTATAATGAACTGGAACCAAACGTCCAAGTTCAAAGTGTTGGGGTGGTGAATGGTAATGAAAGTTAAAAAATATGTAGCTGAAACAATGCCTGAAGCAATGAACGAGATTCGCAAAGAGCTTGGACCCGATGCAGTTATTTTAAACTCTAGAGAATTAAAAGGAAATGGCTTTTTCGGGTTTTTTAGGAAAAATAGAATTGAAGTTGTTGCAGCACTGGATTCACAGCCTATACAAACAACCGATAACAAAAAACAGTTCATGCCGGAAAAATTATTGTCCGATAATGAACTATCCAAAACAAACAGCGATTCCACGGATGTTGTGAGTGAAATTAAACAGTTAAAAAAAATGCTGCAGCATCAGGCGTTTCAATCGACAAATAATTATTTACCAGAATATGAGGTTATATATCAATATTTATTAGAACAGGAAATCGAGGATCAATATAGTAAACAACTCATTGATCAAGTAATGGAAAAGTATAAAAGTGCAAACGCAACGCCTTCTCCTGTTGACATTTTGCAAACTGTTCGTTTGGAAATCGAAAAAGCGTTAAAAAATACTTCGTTTGCAGGTAGTTCGGATGATAAAAGAGTAGTTCAATTTGTGGGACCAACTGGTGTGGGGAAAACAACAACTCTCGCCAAGGTTGCAGCCCATCGTATGTTAAACGAAGAAAAGAAAATCGCTTTTATTACTGCAGACACGTATCGGATTGCGGCAATTGAACAATTAAAAACATATGCAAGAATTTTAAATGTACCGATTGAAATAGCATATTCCATTGAAGATTATAAAAATGCACTTCAAAAATTTGCATCATATGATCTAATTCTAGTCGATACAGCTGGTCGTAACTACCTTGATGAAAGATATGTTAAAGAACTGAAAAGAACAATTGATTTTAATGAAGACATGGAAACGTATCTTGTGCTTTCTTTAACTGCTAAATCAAATGACATAACAGAAATTTATGATCAATTTAGTCACCTTTCCATAAAAAAAATAATATTCACCAAAATTGATGAGACTCATCAGTATGGAAATATAGTGAACATGGCTTTGCGTGGATATGTCGAAATTGCATACTTGGCTGATGGACAAAATGTACCTGACGACTTAATAGAACCAACCCCGGAAAAAATAAGTGAATTAATCATTGGCAGGTATAACAATGAGTGACCAGGCAGCACGTTTAAGACATAAATTTCAACAAAATCCTAACAAGAAAAAGGCAAAAACAATCGCTGTTGTAAGTGGAAAAGGCGGAGTCGGAAAATCGAACATTGCATTGAATATGTCGATTGAACTACAGCAACGTGGTAAAAAAGTATTGCTAATTGATCTTGATCTCGGGATGGGGAATATTGATATTTTGCTTGGTATTTATACTAAAAACACGATAGTTGATATGTTTAATGATTTTATGCCAATTCATGATATCATAGAAACAGGGCCAAAAGGCTTAGCTTATATTGCAGGAGGCTCGGGCATAACAGAGTTCTTTTCCTTAAATGATCAAAAAATTCAATATTTTTACGATCAATATGAAAAATTGATACGCACGTATGATTTTATTGTTTTTGATTTAGGTGCCGGAGTGACAAGAGAAAGTTTATATTTCACCTTGGCCTCAGATGAATGTATTGTGATTACAACCCCAGAACCAACAGCGCTAACAGATGCCTATAGTATGATTAAACATATTATTAATAACCGCCGGAACATGCCGATATATGTAATAATGAACCGCTGTTACAAAAAGAAGGAAAGTTTAAAAGCATTGAAGCAATTCCGACAAATCGTTAATCAGTTTTTACATATCGAGGTTCACGTGCTGGGAATGTTACCAGAAGATAAACAAGTTGTTCAAGCAGTGACTAAACAAGTCCCATACATTTTATTGAATAAGAATGCTCCTGTTTCAAAAGCAATAAAACAAATGATCGATCAATATATGATATATTTCGGCACGATAAATGAAAATGAACCATTTACTTTCATCCAACGAATAAAACAACTTATGTCAGCGAGGTAGAAGTTATGCATCGTATTCGGATCGCCGTTATTGACGAATCAAATCCAACTCGGAAGGCGATAGAGGCCATTGTCAATAATGATTCACAGATGGTATTGGTCGTATCGTCTTACAATCGTAATCAAGGACTCTCAGCAGTGGAAAATTCAAGCGTTGACATCATATTACTTAGTGTTGAAATGCCCGTACTGGATGGAGTCACGACGATAGAAGCATTAATGCGTATATCTTCTGCACCTATTGTTATATTGGCTAAGTCAACGGTAGAATCCACCGCGAAAACGGTTCGTGCAATTTCCAACGGTGCAGTCGACTTTATTCGATTGCCAAAGGAAACTACAGATTTAACGAGCGAAGTTTTCAAAGAACAGGTCATTAAAAAGATTCAATCCGCCGCTCATGCAAGAGCAGGAAGAATTTCTAAATTAAATAAGGAGCAAAAAGCAGCGCCTGAAATTAACATCGATATTCAGAAGGAACAAAAGTATGAACAAACGATTATTGCTATCGGTGCATCCACTGGTGGTCCACGCGCTTTACAACAAATTTTACTAGACTTGCCAAATGACTTTGATGCATCTATATTGATTGTTCAGCATATGCCGGCAGGCTTTACCCGATCGTTGGCGGAAAGATTAAATAGAATAGCATCTATTACTGTTAAGGAAGCTGTGGACGGTGAAACAATCCAGACACGGACAGCCTATATCGCACCTGGAAATTATCATATGAAACTTGTTAAAAACAATGGTTTTAAAATTAAATTAACGCAGGAAAAAGAAAGGCTCGGGCATCGCCCCTCGGTTAATGTTTTATTCGATTCATTGGCACTCATAGCTAATATTAACATTATGGCAGTTGTTTTAACGGGAATGGGAAAAGATGGGGCAGAAGGAATTGAGCAGATAAAGAAAAAGAATAAAAAAGCAATTATTATAACAGAATCAATTGAATCATCCGTCGTTTATGGAATGCCTGCAGCTGCAGTGCAAACGACGTTGGTGAATGAATCACTTCATCTTCGGAATATCGGCAAGGTAATTGCGAAATTTGATAGAGTGTCAGGGGGAATGTAAATGGATACGACACAATATTTAGATGTTTTTATTGATGAAAGCATGGAACATTTAGATACATTGTATCAGCAACTGCTTAATCTCGAAAAGAATTCGGCGGATAAATCAATTATCGAGGAAATATTCCGTGCAGCTCATACGCTAAAAGGCATGTCCGCAACAATGGGATACAGTGATTTGGCAAATTTAACACACGTTCTTGAGAATGTTTTTGACGGAATTAGATATAACAAAATTAATGTAAATACGCAAATGATGGATGCATTATTCGATTCCGTCGATCAGTTAAATGCGATGATTGAAGATATTGCCAGCGGTGGAGAGGGAAAAAGGGATGTCACATCCACTGTTCAGTTACTTGAACAAATTGAACGAGGCGAAAATCCGATATTACTGGAGTCGGAACAAATATTTGATTATGCCAATCCAGTGACCACGTTGGACGAATTTCAACTATCAATCTTAAATGAATCTTCTGATCGCGGGTATTACAACTATGAAATCCATATTGAATTGAATGAAGATTGCTTATTAAAAGGTGCCCGTGTTTATATGGTTTTTGAAGTGCTGGAAAAATTGGGCGAAGTAATCAAGTCACAGCCGACTGTTAATGATTTGGAAGAAGAAAACTTTGACCACTCCTTTACCATCATATTCATTTCGACACATGAACAAGGAGAGATTTCCCAGAAGATTAATAAAGTATCGGAAATTCAATCTGTTGAAATAAAACCATTTTCGGTATCGGCCTATAAAGTGGAGCAGGATAAACTGGAAGAAAATAAGCAATCCGAACCTCCTGCAGCAGGTCAATCGCGATCGGATCATAAAACGAATAAAACAGTAGCACATACCACAAATGCACAAAGCAAAACGATTCGGGTCAATATTGATCGGCTTGATGTATTGATGAATTTATTTGAAGAATTAGTAATTGACCGCGGACGGTTGGAACAGATATCTCTTGAACTGGATCATCATGATCTTCAGGAAACAGTTGAGCATATGTCACGTGTTTCCGGTGATTTACAAAATATCATATTAACGATGCGCATGGTTCCAATAGATCATGTGTTTAATAGATTCCCAAGAATGATTAGACAGCTGGCACGTGAACTTGATAAAAATGTTGAAATTGAAATCATTGGTGCGAATACCGAGCTGGATCGAACTGTAATTGATGAAATTGGTGATCCGTTAGTACATTTGATCCGCAACGCAATAGACCATGGAATCGAAATGCCTGATGAACGGAAAGCGAAAGGGAAATCCGAACAGGGGACAATACAGCTGGAAGCTTACCATAGTGGTAATCATGTATTTATTGAGATACGAGATGATGGTGCGGGAATTAATAAAGATAAAGTGGTCAATAAAGCAATTAAGAGTGGGATCATCAGTCAAAGTGAGGCGGAATCTTTAACAGATCAGCAAGTATATGAATTAATTATGGCGAGTGGGTTTTCAACGAATGAGACAATTTCTGACATATCGGGCCGGGGGGTTGGGCTGGATGTCGTCAAAAATACGATAGAATCTTTAGGTGGAAGTATTACAATTGATGCTGCGTTAGATCAAGGATCAACTTTTTCTATCCAGTTACCGTTGACGTTATCGATTATCTCTGTATTGCTCGTCGAGCTAGGTTCAGAAAAATATGCTGTTCCACTTTCATCAATTATCGAAACGGCCATTTTACATAAAAATGAAATATTGAAAGCACATAATAAAAAAGTTATTGATTTTCGTGGAAATGTTGTACCGTTAACCTATTTAAGTGAAATTTATTCTGTTTCTAATAGCAGTAGTCCCAAAGATGAATATGTATCGATCGTAATTATAAGAAAAGGAAACAAAATGACCGGACTTGTTGTTGATTCGTTTATTGGTCAACAAGAAGTTGTTTTGAAATCGCTCGGCAACTATTTGACGAATGTTTTTTCCATTTCAGGAGCAACGATACTTGGGGATGGGGAAGTAGCTTTGATCATTGACAGTAACGCTTTAGTGAAATAGATAATGCATGTAGGACTGCTCAACATTTTATTATGATTTTAAAAAACGAATTCAGGAGGTCATTTCATGGATAATACCAAAGGATCGGATAAGAAGGTCATTGTATTTCAGTTAAAAGATGAAGAATATGCCGTTTCGGTAGAACAAGTAAGGGCGATAGAACGAATTGTGCCAATTACGAGGGTCCCACAAACAGCTGCCTTTGTCAAAGGCGTAATCAACTTGCGGGGGATCGTAACGCCTATTATTGATTTAAGAGTTCGCTTTGGAATTGAAGAAACAGAATACAATGAGTTGTCCAGAATTATCATTGTGTTTTTGGATGATATGGAAGTCGGCTTAATTGTTGATGAGGCGAATGACGTAATTGACATACCGGAAAGTGTAATTGAATCTGCACCGGAAGTAGTTGGAACGGTCGATGTAGACTACATTGAAGGTGTAGCCAAACTGGAAAATCGGTTGTTGATTATACTCGATTTACAAAAAGTTTTATCAAAAGAGGAAATAAAAGAACTAAAAGCAGTGGAAGGATAACGTATGAGCTTTAAACGACTATCGACCGAACAGAAGGATTTACTGCGTGAAATTGGAAATATCGGAGCAGGAAATGCAGCCACATCGATGTCAAAGCTTGTTAATAAAAAAATAAACATGCAAGTCCCTTCCGTTAAAATCGTAACCTTTGATGACATGATGGAATTAATCGGGGGGCCAGAAGAGGTAATCGTAGCTATTCTATTTCGAATAATGGGCGATATGCCGGGTACGGTTTACTTCTTATTGACTATTGAAGAAGCGGAGAATCTGGTTGATGAGTTAACATTTAACTCCGATTTTCCCATAGTTGATAACGGAGAGCTGAATGAATTCGCAGTTTCCGCACTTCAAGAAGTCGGTAATATCTTAACCGGATCATATTTAACTGCATTGGCGGATTTTACAAAGGTAAATATGCATCCATCTGTTCCTTATTTAAGCATCGATATGGCAGGTGCAGCACTAACGGCTGGACTAGTTGAATTATCACACGTAAGCGACTATGCATTAATTATTGATACAAAAATAGACGATATGGAAATGACTGAAGCTAAAGGGATTCAAGGGCAATTTCTTTTACTTCCGGATCCTGGTTCATTTACAAAAATATTTTCTGCACTAGGAATCGATGATTATGCATAACGTTCAGTCGGTTGTTAAAGTAGGCATTTCTGATCTAAAAATTGTACAAGCACCTAATACAATCCGTACATCAGGTCTTGGATCGTGTGTGGGAGCAGTAGTATATGACTTATCAAAAAAGGTAGCCGGGTTAGCCCATATCATGTTACCTGATGCTGCTTTGACGAGAGAAGGAAAATTTAATAAATATAAATATGCAAATACGTCACTTGATATTTTAGTTACAATGTTAATTGATAATGGGGCTAGAAATCATGCCCTGAAAGCAAAAATTGCCGGCGGCGCTCAAATGTTTCAATTTTCCTCGAATTCGGATGTCATGCGCATCGGACCAAGGAATGTGGATGCTGTGGAGAAAAAATTAACTGAACTTAACATCCCCGTTATTGCTGCTGATGTTGGAGGGAACAAAGGAAGAACAATTGAATTTGATCCAGCAACAGGGAAACTTAAAATACGAACGATAAAGCAAGGAGAAACCATTATATAAATAACTACATTTTTTAACGACTGAAAAAAGGATAGGAGGAGCAACGATGCCAACGAACCATTCTCCTCTCGTACAACAACTTTGGAATAACTGGCAGCACGGTCACAATGAACAAGCAGCCAACGAATTAATGGACCATTATATGTATCTTGTAAACTTTCATGTGGAAAGGATTGCAACCCATTTACCTGAAAATGTCAGCAAAGAAGATCTGAAAAGCTACGGTATGCTGGGGTTATATGATGCATTAACAAAATTTGAAATAAGTCGGAATTTGAAATTTGATACATATGCATCCTTTCGTATACGTGGAGCCATTATTGATGCATTAAGAAAAGAAGACTGGCTACCTAGATCCCTTCGTGAGAAAACAAAACGAATCGAACAAGCTTCACGAGAACTGGAACAGAAGTTTCATCGTACACCGACTTCGAAAGAAATAGCGCATAAGTTGGAGATGGAAGTAGATGAAGTTGAATCGGTCACTAAAGACGCTTTGTTTGCAAACATTTTATCGATTGAAGAAAAGCCTGCTTACAACAAAGACGATCATAATGAAGGCGTCGGATATACTATTCCCGATTCAACTAGCACTCTACCGGATGAGCATATGGTCGATGTGGAAATCAAGAAAGAATTAACAAACAGTATAAAATCATTGAATACGAATGAACAAATGGTTATTAGTCTATTTTATCATGAAGAACTTACGTTAACAGAAATAGGTGTAGTCCTTGACTTGACAACATCCAGAATTTCACAAATACATAAGAAAGCAATTTTTAAATTACGTTCCACTTTACGTAAAATGGAAATGCTGCAATAACAAGGACAAAGGGGAATAACAATGCTCAAGGAATACTTTCATATAACCGTATGCGAGGATAAAATGAAAGCAGAAATTGATATTACGGAAAACTATGAAAATATAAGGGAAGATCTGAAGGAACAAGAATTAAGACAATTTCTTCAGGCAGAAAATATTGTATTCGGAATTCATGAAGAGAACATACTACAGCTTCTGTCCACCCCACCTGCTGACGTATTCCCCTTAACAATTGCTGAAGGCCGGCCGGAAATTGACGGTGTGGACGGGGAACTAAAGTATGTAGCGGATTTTAATTCACATATTGAACATTCACCGAGTAGGAACTTTCGGGATATTATGCGAATTCCGAGTGTCAATGAAGGAGATAAAATTGCAGTCATCATTGAACCAACAGCAGGCAAACCAGGTGAAAATGTGTATGGAAAAGTGATACGTGCTCGCCAAGGAAAACCAGTATTAATAAAAGCTGGCAAAAATGTACAGCTTAACGAAAGTGATTTAACCTTTTACGCTACAGCGGAAGGACAGATTAGTGTAACATCCAGATATATTCACGTCCATTCAGTGTACGAGCTTAACGAAGCGATATCAATGAAAGTAGGTAACATTGATTTTGTTGGATCTGTCGTTATTCGCGGAGATGTTCCGACAGGCTATACAATCAAAGCAAAGGGAGATATTAAAGTATTCGGAATGGTCGAAGCTGCTACGCTAATTGCTGATGGTTCGATTTTTGTTTCTGAAGGATTGGCAGGATTAAAAACAGGCACACTAAGGGCTGCAGAAAATGTATATATTAGCTATATTAATCAAGGTAATGTAGCTGCGGGAAATTCCATCCATGTAGAAAATTCCATTCTTCATAGCGAATGCATAGCAAAAAGAGCTATTCATTGTCAAAATGGCAACATTATCGGCGGCTCGCTGTCAGTTGGCCAATCGATAGAGGCGAAAGACGTTGGAACCCGTATGAATACAAAAACTGAAATATATTTTGGCATCAATAAAGCGGAAAATGAGAAGGAAAAAAAGCTGTTGAAAACAAAAGCGGAGCTAGAGCATACGCTGACCAAGTTAACAACACTAGGTGAAAAATTACAGCTTAATAAAGCAGAACAAAACAGTAAATTGCGTATTACATTGCTCAGGCAACGTCATTCATATAATAAAACAGCGTCACAAATTGAAAAAATAAATCAAGCGCTGAAGCAAATGGATATACAGCTTAGAAGCGAAGAAGACCCGGTACTGACGGTTAAAGGTGTATTGTATCCGAATGTCACAGTTGCTTTCGGTAAGTATAAGCGTACAATAGAAAGAAACTATGGTGCTATTCGAGTGAAAGCGGATCAAAATGAAATTGTCATTCTTCCTATGTAACACTTTACTACAAAGATTATTTTAGCAAATCCGCACTTTGTTTTATTCGCCGTAATGAAACTGCATATTTGTTTTTCCAATGAAGTTAATAAAGGACCTATAAAAAGGATGGGATTTTATGAGCTGGAAATCAACCGAAATGCAAGTGGCACTTCCGCGAACACAGGATGCGGGCAAATTGCAAGATCAATTGATGCGACAAGGTCAACATTTTCAAGAATCACTTTCTCAAAGTCGATTAAAAGAACAAGAGTTAAACAGAAAAAGAGTGAACGACTTTGAAGATGTACAAGGTGCGGTCGTTGAAAAAGATCGTGAACATTCTAAAAATGAGGACACAGATGCACAGGAAAGACAAAAGAACGAAGAAGAAGATTCGTTGATTGATCATCCATATTTGGGAAGAAAATTTGACCTGAGCAGATAGAAGGGAATTATATGACATTATTTTTATTAACGATTAGTTTTTTACTTCACATCGTTACTTTTGTTATCATTTATCAATTGTTAAAACAACTACGAATGTTAAAACAAGATAGTACGGAAGAAATGGAAAAAATTTTTGATGCTTATTTACAAGAAATTAAGGAAGAAAACCGAAGTTTACAATTAGAAATAAATGAATCAAAACAAGCAGAACAAAGACGCAAACAACCTCATGCTTCCAATAATTCATCACACCAAAGAAAAATTGTTAACAATTATATACCATTAGATAGTAATAAACCGCCGACTGATTTTGTGGAAACTTCTTTACAATCGCAAATCTTACAGCTTTATGACGAGGGATTATCGGTTGATGAAATTGCTAAGAAATTGAATTGCGGGAAAACAGAGGTTGATCTTACTATAAAAATGTTACGTGAAAAAGAAGTTAATACTTGATTGAATAAGCATCATATGGTATCTTTATTTTTGGTGTAAATCTCATTAACACCATATTTAAAAACGCACGTTTGGTGATTTGGATATATGGTGCTGCTTCAGGTGAAGCAGTATATATACAAATAAGATCCGAACGGAGGAAAAACCATTAGGAGGAAAAAAAGATGGCAGTTATTTCTATGAAGCAATTGTTAGAAGCTGGTGTTCATTTCGGGCATCAAACACGCCGTTGGAATCCGAAAATGAAAAAGTACATTTTCACGGAGCGTAACGGTATTTATATTATTGACTTGCAAAAAACAGTCAAAAAAATTGATGAGGCGTACAAATACGTTAAAGATTTGGCAGCCAATGGCGGTACCGTACTTTTTGTTGGTACGAAAAAACAGGCGCAAGAGTCTGTTCGTGATGAAGCAACACGTGCTGGGATGTTCTATGTAAACCAGCGCTGGTTGGGCGGGACCCTTACGAACTTCCAAACAATCCGCAAACGGATCAATCGCTTGAAAACGATTGAGCGTATGGAAGAAGATGGAACGTTTGAAGTGTTACCGAAAAAAGAAACAGTTGAACTGCTAAAAGAAAAAGCACGTTTAGTGAAATTTCTTGGTGGAATAAAGGATATGAAAAGAATTCCAGATGCAATGTTCGTTATCGATCCTCGCAAAGAACGCATTGCAATTGCCGAAGCACATAAATTAAATATCCCTATTGTGGGAATTGTTGATACGAACTGTGATCCGGATGAAATTGATTATGTAATTCCTGCAAATGATGACGCAATTCGCGCCGTCAAATTGTTGACATCTAAAATGGCTGACGCTATTTTGGAAGCAAGACAAGGTGAAGAGCAAGAAGTACCTCAGGAAGAACAAGCGATAGAACAGAAAGAAGTAGTGGAAGAATAGTTTTTTGGATAAGATAGGTGATAAGGGGAATAGCCTTTTATCACCTTTTTTAAAGCAAGGAAGGGTTACGTATTATTTCCGTTGCGAGATTCAAAAAAGCTATAAAACAATTAATTAAAGATGTATGGGAGGATTTATAATGGCAATTACTGCAAAAATGGTAAAAGAACTGCGTGAAAAAACAGGTGCCGGAATGATGGATTGTAAAAAAGCATTACAAGAAACTTCCGGTAATATGGAAGAAGCCATTGACTTCTTACGTAAAAAAGGAGCATCACAAGCAGCTAAAAAGGCAGATCGGATAGCAGCTGAGGGCTCGACTTATATTGAAGTTGATAACAATACAGCGGCTCTTCTTGAAGTAAATTGCGAAACTGACTTTGTAACAAAAAATGACACATTTAAACAATTGCTACAAGATTTAGGCAGCCACATTGTAGTCAATAAGCCGGGAACTGTGGAAGAAGCTTTGCAACAAAATCTGCAAGGAACAGAAAATACGGTAGAATCGCATATTAATTCCATTGTAGCAACCATTGGTGAGAAAATTTCGCTTCGCCGCTTTGCTGTTTTAACGAAAACAGATAGCGATGCGTTTGGCGCTTACCTTCATATGGACGGACGCATTGGAGCACTTACACTGTTAGAAGGTACGAAAGATGAAGAAGTTGCAAAGGATATAGCGATGCACGTTGCTGCAGCTAACCCGACTTACGTATCACGAGAAGATGTAGCAGAAGAAGAAGTAAATCGTGAACGAGAAATACTAAAAGAACAAGCATTAAGTGAAGGAAAACCGGAAAAAATTATTGAAAAAATGGTTGAAGGACGTTTAGGCAAATTCTTCGAGCAGATTTGCTTGCTTGATCAAAACTATGTTAAAGATCCTGATAATAAAGTTGAAAAATATGTAGCTAATAAAGGTGCAACAGTTAAAGCATTTGTACGTTATGAGGTTGGAGAAGGAATGGAAAAGAAAGAAGAAAACTTTGCCGAAGAAGTTATGAGTCAAATGAAAAATTAACATAATTTGAATAGGGGACACTTTGTGTTCCCTATTTCTCAATGATATAATGAATAAAGAAAATAAAAAATATTGATGGAGGTTACCATGACTTCAGCTCGCTACCGTAGAATCGTACTAAAATTAAGTGGAGAAGCATTGTGTGGCACTCAAGGTTTTGGTATAGAACCTAAAATAATTAAATCTATCGCTTCGCAAGTAAAAGAAGTGGCAGAATTAGGGATTGAAATAGCTATCGTAGTTGGTGGCGGAAATATTTGGCGTGGCAAAGTAGGCAGCGAAATGGGAATGGATCGTGCGACGGCCGACTATATGGGGATGCTTGCAACCGTGATGAATTCCTTGGCATTGCAGGATAGTTTGGAAACAATGGGGATTCAGACAAGAGTACAAGCCTCAATCGAAATGCGCCAAGTGGCTGAACCTTACATAAGAAGAAAAGCAATTCGTCATTTGGAAAAAAAGCGTGTCGTCATCTTTGCAGCCGGTACTGGAAACCCATATTTTTCGACTGATACAACTGCAGCCTTACGTGCAGCTGAAATTGAAGCAGATGTCATATTAATGGCAAAAAATAATGTAGACGGTGTTTATACGGACGATCCAAAACGAAACAAAGATGCCCAAAAATATGATAAACTTTCTTATATGGAAATGCTGAATGAAGGACTGGAAGTAATGGACTCCACTGCCTCTTCTCTGTGTATGGATAACGATATCCCACTAATTGTCTTTTCCATTACGGAAGAGGGTAACATTAAAAGGGTTGTCCAAGGCGAAATACTTGGAACTACGATTAGGGGGAAATAAAATGACGATAAGTATAATGAAGGAAATGCAAGACAAAATGAAGTCAGCTGTACAGGCGTTTTCAAAAAACCTAGCTACAGTTAGAGCTGGACGTGCAAATCCAAGTTTATTGGACAGTATTTATGTTGATTATTATGGTGCACCAACACCGCTTAATCAGTTGTCAACTATTGGCGCACCAGAAGCGAGGTTGCTTGTTATTACGCCATTCGATAAATCGGCTATTGGGGACATTGAAAAAGCGATACAAAAAGCGGATCTAGGATTGTCTCCTTCGAGTGATGGGAATGTTGTTCGGATTAACATTCCACCACTAACGGAAGATCGACGGAAAGAGCTTGTAAAAGTAGTCGGGAAATTTTCCGAGGAATCAAAAGTTCAAATTAGAAATATTCGTCGAGATGTGAATGATCAGTTGAAAAAAGCTGAAAAAGATAATGAACTAACTGAAGATGAATTACGTTCTTCACAAGACGATGTACAAAAAGAGACGGATCGCTATATTAACGAAATCGATAAACTTGCAAAAAATAAAGAAGAAGAAATTATGGAAGTATAATTTGTCGCCTTTTCAATCGAAATAGTTGCCCTCTTAATTTTAAGAGGGGCTTTTTTTCGTTAAATGTATTATAATGAAACAATGCTGAGAATCATCAGTCATACTATTCTTTTTTCCTTCATACTGACTTGAGTTAAAAGGATATCGTATAGAGATACTCGACAATTTGGGGGACAAATGATGTCAATGAAACTTCCTTTTTTTAGAAAAAAACGTGCAGCGGCAATTGAAGATATAACGCTTGAAAACCCGCCAAACCATGTAGCTATAATCATGGACGGTAACGGACGTTGGGCCAAAAAGAGAGGGCTGCCACGCATAGCTGGACATAAAGAAGGCATGGATGTAGTAAAAAACATTGTAACCGTGGCAAATAAATATAACGTTAAAATTTTAACACTTTATGCCTTTTCAACCGAAAACTGGAAAAGGCCTAAAGCAGAAGTTGATTTTTTATTAAGATTGCCAAAAGAGTTTTTGCACGTTTATTTACCCGAAATGATGGAAAACAATGTTCGAATCGAAACGATAGGCGAATTTGATGTTCTGCCGAATCATACAAAAGCAGCAATTCAATACGCCAAAGAGAAGACAAGTAATAATGATGGATTGTTACTGAATTTTGCCTTAAACTATGGAAGTAGATTTGAAATATTGCGTGCAATTAAACAGATGATGACCGATATAGATGAATCAAAATTTTCTGTTGATGAGCTAGATGAACAATTGTTCTCCAACTACCTATATACAAATGGATTAACTGATCCTGACTTATTAATTCGTACGAGTGGAGAACAACGATTAAGCAATTTTCTTCTATGGCAGCTTGCTTATACCGAATTTTGGTTTACGGATGTGCTCTGGCCGGATTTCAATGAAGAAATTTTTCGACAGTCATTGCTCGATTACCAGCAACGCAAAAGGCGCTATGGCGGAATATAAGGTGTGATTTATTAATGAAACAACGCATATGGACAGCGATAGCAGGATTGGTAGTTGTTTTTCCAATTTTGTTAATTGGTTCGTGGCCATTTATTTTATTTACATATGTACTGGCTACAATTGCTCTCGTTGAGCTTATAAAAGCTTACCCAAAAAAAAGTCATTTAGTTGTACCTACCTGTTTAGCAATTCTTTTTTTATGGTTCATGCTGTTGCCGGATAAAGATGGACTTATTCTGTTTGCAGATGAATTGAGTCCAAAACTTATTGTTTTGTTTGTTCTGTTATTATTAACTTATACTGTTCTATCAAAAAATAAGTTTACCTTTGCGGATGCCGGTTTTATACTTATTGTAGTTGCTTATATAAGTTTTGGTTTTTACTTTATTACCGTAGCACGGATTATGGGATTAAATTATTTATTGTTTATTCTATTTTCCATTTGGGCAACGGATTCGGGTGCTTACTTTTTTGGACGAGCCTTAGGCAAAAGAAAATTATGGCCGGCTATAAGCCCTAATAAAACAGTTGCCGGAGCGATCGGCGGCATTATCCTTACTGTTTTGACCGCAGTTGTATTCCAGTTTGTTCATCCTTTTCCAATTAATATGATGGGAATCATTGCAGTGGCCATTATTATATCGATTGTTGGACAAATGGGTGATTTAGTTGCATCTGCCTGTAAAAGACATTATCAAATCAAGGACTTCGGACATATATTACCCGGTCACGGCGGTATTCTCGATCGGTTGGACAGTTTATTATTTGTATTACCATTTTTGTACTTGATCGAATTTATTGCATATTAAATCCGGTTACTAAGTAGAATAGTATCATCTTCCTAAACAAGTACCTATTTCTACACCGATAAAAGGAGTGTTTCTTGTGAACACCATTATAGCATTTATACTTATGTTTGGCCTGCTTGTGTTTGTTCATGAATGGGGACATCTTATCTTTGCAAAGCGAACAGGAATGCTAGCCCGTGAATTTGCAATAGGTTTTGGGCCGAAAGTGTTGTCGTTTATTAGAAATGAAACGTTATACACGATTCGTTTATTGCCAATTGGAGGGTATGTACGAGTAGCCGGTGAAGACCCAGAGATCATTGAGTTAAAACCCGGGCATCACATTGGACTTGAATATAACCATGAAGGTTATGTAAAAAAAATCATTGTGAACAACAAATCAAAACATCCGGATGCACAGATAATAGAAGTAGAACGAGCGGATCTCGATCATGACCTTGTCATTGAAGGCTATGAAGTGGACGAACATGAGAAGCTGACTTTTAAAGTAGACCGGAATGCATTTTTCGTCATGGACGAAAAAGAAACACAAATCGCTCCATTTGATCGGCAATTTGCTTCTAAAACACCTGGACAAAGGGCAATGCAACTATTTGCCGGACCCATGATGAATTTTATACTTGCCATTGTCATCTTCCTTATTTTGGGGCTTGTACAAGGTGTTCCTTCTGAACGCGCACTGATTGGTGAGGTAGAACCGAATAGTCCGGCACAAGAGGCAGGAATGCAGAGTGGCGATGAAGTCGTTCAAATTGAAGGTAATTCTGTGTCGTCGTGGGAGGAATTTACCGACATCGTAAAAACGAATCCGGAAAAAGAGCTTGAGATGATCGTTCAGCGAAATGATGACGTTGAGGAAGCATTAACGGTCATTCCCAAAGAAGCAACCGATATGGAAGGGAATGAAATTGGTCAAGTCGGCGTGAGGCTTGCCTTTGAAAAATCATTTGTCGGTACGTTTAAATATGGATTTGTCCAAACATATGAAACGACTAAACTCATTTTAGTTAATCTCGGTATGTTAATAACAGGACAATATTCACTGGATATGATTTCGGGTCCTGTCGGAATTTATGATGCTACAGACCAGGTCGTTCAAACGGGGTTTATGAACTTTTTAATGTGGACGGCCATGTTAAGTATCAATTTGGGGATTATTAATCTTGTACCGCTTCCGGCTCTCGATGGAGGCAGACTTCTGTTTGTGGGATTAGAAGCGGTTCGGGGCAAGCCAATCGACCCGCAAAAAGAAGGAGTCGTTCATTTTATCGGATTTGCTTTGTTAATGCTGCTGATGATTGTCGTGACTTGGAATGATATCCAACGGCTGTTTTTATAAATGTATTTAAAGCAGAGGTGACTAATGGAAAGCCTACTTAAATGAATGGTGTAATTATTTTCGGTATGCAGGACATTTATCCGGTAGGCGTTTGTCCAAGGCGGGCAAGCATTAGCCTCTTCTGTGAGCAAGACGCTTGCGCTTTTGTTCCTGATGCCTCTATGTGGAGTTAAAAACCACTTGGGGGCTTTTATATTTAAAATTAGTTTTCCAGCGCGGGGGGATTTATGTATGAATATATCAAAACAAGAAAAAATGAATGTTTTGCTCCAACAACTGCAAATGCCTGAAGACATTGTAAATACGTATTTTAAACAGAGCATGTTAGAGAAACTTGAAATTTTCAAGCAAACGAAAACGTGGATCTTTCATCTCCGAGTACCATCGATTCTGCCTTTGTCTGTTTATCAACTTCTGTTGACGAAGTGTAGAGAAGAATTTCAAGAAATTGCTCAAACAGATCTTGTTATTCTAGCAGAAAATAATGTGTGTGAAGAAGAAACGATTTGTGAGTACTGGCACTTTTTTCTGCAATCCATATCCAATTTATCCCCGGCATATAACGATTTAATACATAAACAAACGCCCGAAGTACATCAAAATAAATTGCATTTAACAGCTCGCAATGAAGCAGAGGCGTTTTCATTAAAGCGGAGACTCGAAGCGGAGTTTCAAACTTTTTGTCAAAAAATAGGTTCACGTCCTTATGTATTGGAAGTTGCTGTTAAGACAAAAGAAACAGACATGCAAAAATTTCGCGAGCAAAAGTCTTTGGAAGACAAAGAACTAGTATTAAAAACGATGCAGGATAAAGAAAAAAGAGATAAAGAAAAGGAAAACCATGATATACCGAAAACTTTAATGCTTGGTTATGAAGTAAAAGATGAACCAATGCAAATGGTGGAGATTCAAGAAGAAGAGCGCCGGGCAGTAGTTCAGGGATATATTTTTAATGCAGAAGTCCGAAAACTTCGTTCGGGGCGTAGTTTATTAATTATTAAAGCGACTGATTATACAGATTCTCTTGAAATAAAGATGTTCTCCAGAAATGATGAGGATGAAATTATGTTTGGTGCGGTAAAAGAAGGAATATGGATTAAAGCAAGAGGCCGCATTCAAACAGATATGTATTCAAATGAATTGGCGATGATGGCAAATGATATTAATCAAATAAATGTTGCATCGCGAATGGACACCGCTCCAGAAGATGATAAACGTGTGGAATTGCATGCCCATACGACAATGAGTCAACTCGATGCCGTTACATCTCCTGCGAGACTTATCGGACAAGCAGCAAAATGGGGGCATAAAGCCATTGCTATCACTGATCATGCTGGTGTACAAGGATTTCCAGAAGCCCATGCTGCCGGAGAAAAACATCAAGTGAAAGTTATTTATGGGGTGGAAGCGAACCTTGTCGATGATGGCGTACCAATTGCTTACAATTCAAAAGATATCGACTTGAAAGATGCGACTTATGTCGTCTTTGACGTGGAGACGACAGGTCTTTCCGCTGTATATGACACAATTATTGAGCTTGCTGGTGTTAAAATTTATCAAGGGGAAATTATTGACCGTTTCGAATCTTTTGCAAATCCGCATAAAGCGTTGTCGTCCCGTATAACAGAAATAACCGGTATTACAGATGATATGCTTATAGATGCCCCCGAAGTAAATAACGTACTGAGAGATTTCCATGAGTGGATGGGAGATAGTATTTTAGTTGCTCATAATGCAAGCTTCGATATTGGATTTCTCAATGAAGGGTTTAAAAGAATAGAAATTGAGCAAGTGAAAAATTCTGTGATCGATACATTGGAGTTAGCTCGATTTTTATATCCTGATCTAGGAAACCATCGTTTGAATACATTGTGTAAATTACTTGATATTGAATTGACTCAACATCACCGTGCGATTTATGATGCAGAAGCAACCGGCTATTTATTTTGGAAATTTGTCCAAGAACTCATAAATAAGGCGATAACGAACCATAATGAATTGAATGATCATATGGGCGAAGGGAATGCATATCAAAATTCCAGACCGAACCATTGTATATTGCTTGCTACCAATCAAACCGGACTTAAAAATTTGTACAAGTTGGTATCTTATTCGCATATTCATTATTTTTATCGTGTTCCTAGAATACCACGGTCGCTTCTAACAAAGCATCGGGAAGGATTATTAGTAGGATCCGGTTGTGCGCAAGGAGAAGTATTTGAGACGATGATGCAAAAATCAGCAGATGCAGCGGAAAAAGCTGCTGCGTTTTATGATTATATAGAAGTGCAGCCGCCGTCCAATTACAGTAATCTACTAGGTGATCTGATCGCGAACGAAGCACAAGTACTGGACATTATTTCCAATATCGTAAACTTAGGAAAACGGCTGGACAAACCTGTAGTAGCTACCGGTAACGTCCATTATATAGACGATCATGAAAAGCTATATAGACAAATACTAATTGCATCACAAAAAGGTAACCCGTTAAACAGACAAAGAATACCTGACACACCATTTCGCACAACTTCCGATATGTTAGAGGCCTTTCAGTTTCTAGGTGAAGATAAAGCACATGAAATAGTTGTTTTGAATACGAACAATATTGCCAATAAAATGGAGGAACTCTCGCCAATTCAAGATAGTTTGTATACGCCAAATATTGAAGGTGCCGATGAAGAGGTTAGGAATTTGACTTATAGTAATGCAGAAGCGATATATGGAAAGCCTGTACCTGATATTGTAGAACAACGGCTGGAAAAAGAGTTGAGTAGTATTATCGGTCACGGATTCGCGGTTATTTATTTAATATCTCATAAACTAGTAAAAAAATCGTTGACAGATGGATATTTAGTAGGCTCCCGAGGTTCAGTTGGCTCATCGCTTGTAGCAACAATGATGGAAATTACAGAAGTAAATCCACTACCTGCTCATTACGCTTGCACAAGCTGTCATTACAACGAATTTATTACCGATGGTTCGGTCGCTAGTGGTTTTGACTTAGCGGATAAAAACTGTCCGAATTGTGAAAAACCGTTAATGAAAGATGGGCAGGATATCCCGTTTGAAACATTTTTAGGATTTAAAGGAGATAAGGTCCCGGATATTGATTTGAACTTTTCCGGTGAGTATCAACCAAAGGCCCATAACTATACAAAGGAACTTTTCGGCGTTGATAATGTTTTTCGAGCCGGAACGATTGGAACAATTGCAAATAAGACGGCTTATGGCTACGTAAAAGGCTATGCTTCCGATAAACAACTTTTTTATAAAGGGGCGGAAACCGATCGGCTTGTTCAAGGATGTACGGGTGTTAAAAGAACAACCGGACAGCATCCAGGTGGAATTATCGTTGTCCCTACCGACAAAGAAATTTATGATTTTACGCCGATACAGTTTCCTGCTGATGATAGAAAAAGTGAGTGGAGGACGACCCATTTTGATTTTCATTCCATTGAAAACAATTTGCTGAAGCTGGATATTCTTGGACACGATGATCCAACGATGATCCGCATGCTACAGGACTTAAGCGGCATTGATCCATTCACAATTCCAACGGATGATAAGGAAGTCATGAAAATATTTTCCGGAACAGAAGCGATCGGTGTTACACCAGAACAGATCAATTGTAAGACCGGGACACTAGGTGTTCCAGAGTTTGGCACATCTTTCGTTCGACAAATGCTAGAAGACACAAAGCCAAATTCGTTTGCTGAGTTGGTTATTATTTCAGGTCTTTCGCACGGAACTGATGTATGGCTTGGCAATGCAGAAGAGTTAATAAATAATGGTATTTGTGAGCTCGCTGATGTCATCGGTTGTCGTGATGATATTATGGTGTATTTGATGCATAAAGGGCTAGAAGCATCCCTTGCTTTTAAGATTATGGAATTTGTCCGGAAAGGCAGAGGGCTGCAAGAGGAATGGATTGAAGAAATGAAAAAGCACGATGTTCCGGATTGGTATATTGAATCATGTAAAAAAATCAAATACATGTTTCCAAAAGCCCATGCTGCAGCCTATGTATTAATGGCTGTAAGAATTGCTTATTTTAAAGTGCACCATCCAATCCTATTTTATGCTTCTTACTTTTCCATACGAGCCGCGGATTTTGAACTGGAAACAATGGTTAAAGGTCCAGTGGCGTTAAGAGAAAGAATTGAAAATATTAAAGAGAAAGGTAACGATGCTTCGCCAAAAGAAAAAAACTTATTAACTGTTCTGGAAGTGTCACTGGAAATGTGTGAACGTGGCTATTCTTTTCAACAAGTCGACTTGTATAAATCGAATGCAGCGGAATTTATTGTCGAGGACAATACATTAATACCGCCATTTAATGCGGTGGACGGGCTTGGGACGAATGCGGCCATCAATATTGTTAAAGCAAGAGAAGACGGTGAATTCCTGTCCAAACAAGATCTTCGTGTACGTAGCCGAATATCAAAAACGGTACTGGAATACTTGGATACACACGGTTGTTTGCAAGGAATGGCCGAAGAAAATCAACTGTCTCTTTTTTAGGGGCTGTTCAAAAAGTACGGTAAAAAACGTTTTGATCATGGGGATCTTCGACTAAGTACCGACACATCGTGTGTCGAATGTCGAAGTCAGTACATCCTGTACAAGCCCGCAAAACAGGTAAGACTTGCACGAACGAAATACTTGTGATATGATTTTTTTGGTAAGTAATCATAATGTACGGACTAAAAGAGTGGGGACATTCCCACTCTTTCTTCATACAACAGCTTTCTAACTTCCCCCTTGCCACAGCACCCGGCAAGGGTTTTGTGTTGATATCGTGATATCGTGAAATGAAAAACTGGAGACTTGTTAATAATAAGTATACATATTACGAAATAAAGGAGGATGCTAACTTGAGTTCAAAAATTATAGATATTACAGAAGAACTAGTGCAGCCTATTTTAACAGAAAAAGGATTGGAACTGGTTGATGTTGAATATGTAAAAGAAGCAAAAAATTGGTTTTTACGTGTTTATATTGATAAAGAGGAAGGTTTGGATATTACCGAATGCGGCCAAGTTTCCGAGCAGTTAAGCGCGAAGTTGGATGAATTGGACCCGATTAAAGGTACTTATTTTCTTGAAGTATCCTCTCCGGGAGCGGAACGTCCATTAAAAACGAAAGATGACTTCATTAAAAATGTAAACAATCATGTATATATTAAATTATACGCACCTCTTAACGGAGAAAAAGAATATGAAGGTACATTAAAAGCGTTTATCAATGATTCCGCAACAATTGAATACAAATTAAAAACACAAAAAAAGCAAGTTGAAATTCCATACGATAAAATCGCCCATGCTAGACTTGCTGTCGTGTTTTAAAGGGGGAGAAAAGAGTGAGCAATCAATTGTTCGATGCAATTAATTTTTTGGAAAAAGAGAAAGGGATCGATAAAGAAATTTTATTGGAAGCTCTTGAAGCAGCCTTAATTTCAGCTTATAAGAAAAACTTCAAGTCAGCGACAAACGTACGTGTTGCTTTGAATGAAAATGAAGGTTCAATGAAAGTGTATTCCAGAAAAACAGTTGTAGAAGAAATTGAAAATAATCAGGAAGAGATATCGTTGGAAGAAGCACAAGATATTGATCCAAATTATGAAATTGATGATGTGGTCGAGGTGGAAATTACACCGAAAGATTTTGGCCGGATCGCGGCACAAGCAGCAAAGCAAGTAGTTACGCAACGTGTACGGGAAGCGGAACGTGGTGTCATTTTCAGTGAATATGCCGATAGAGAAGAAGATGTCATGACCGGGATTATTCAACGAAAAGATTCCAGATTTATTTATGTTAATTTGGGAAAAATTGAAGCAAAACTTGCTGAAGCCGAACAAATACCATCTGAATCATATCATATTCATGATCGGATCAAAGTATTTGTTACCAAAGTAGAAAATACGAGTAAAGGGCCTCAAATATATATATCCCGATCACATCCGGGCTTATTAAAACGTCTTTTTGAGATGGAAGTGCCGGAAATCTACGAAGGCATTGTGGAAATTAAATCGATTTCCCGCGAAGCAGGAGACCGTTCAAAAATCTCCGTTCATGCACCTGACCCTGAAATAGACCCAGTAGGCTCTTGTGTTGGTCAAAAAGGACAACGTGTGCAAGCTATTGTAAATGAATTAAACGGTGAGAAAATTGATGTCGTAGAATGGTCAGACGACCCAATTGTATATGTTTCCAATGCACTCAGTCCTTCCAAAGTTATTAACGTTCTCGTAGATGAAGAGGATAAAGCCACTACGGTTATCGTACCGGACTATCAACTTTCATTAGCTATTGGAAAGCGT
Source organism: Virgibacillus sp. W0181 (assembly GCF_051846915.1). NCBI lineage: Bacteria > Bacillati > Bacillota > Bacilli > Caryophanales > Bacillaceae > Virgibacillus > Virgibacillus sp. W0181. Next base: position 6,150 of record NZ_JBPYCR010000002.1, on the reverse strand, counting down.
GGGCAAAATGCCAGATTGGCGGCCAAGCTTACAGGTTGGAAAATTGATATAAAAAGTGAAACAGTCGCAAAAGAAGAAGGATTGTTGACAGATGAAGATGAAGACTCTACTTATTTAGATGATAACCTGTTCGAATAAGGAGCGGTTTACATGGCTAAAAAAAGAAAAATCCCACAGCGTAAATGTGTCGTAACAAATGAAATGAAGCCTAAAAAAGAATTAATACGAATTGTCCGTAATAAAGAAGGCGAAGTTTTTGTAGATCCAACCGGTAAGAAAAATGGCCGAGGCGCTTACGTATCTTTGGATATGGATACTATTGAAAAGGCGAAAAAAGCACATGTTTTAGAAAAAACGTTTCAAATTGAAATTGATGCCAGTATTTATGATGAACTCGTTTCACTAGCACAAGGTAAACAGAAATGAAAAAAAACAGCTACTTAAATATTGTAGGATTAGCATTACGAGCCGGAAAATGTTCAGTCGGGGAAGAAAATATTGTGAAAGATATCCAGAAAAAACGAGCAGCGCTTGTACTTTTGGCAAATGATATTGGTCCTAGAACAAAGAAAAAATTGATTGATAAGTGTAGAACTTATGAAATTCCATTCGTCGTATTGGAAGAAGATCGGGAAGTATTGTCTCAAGCAATTGGTAAAACGAAAAGAGTAGGTGTTGCTATTTTAGATAAAGGCTTTGCCACTAAAATAAAATCACTACTTGGTTAAATAAACTCGGGGGTGAACGTATGAGTAAAATGCGTGTATATGAATATGCCAAGAAAAACAATTTAGCAAGTAAAGATGTTATTCAGAAATTAAAAGATTTAAATATAGAAGTTTCCAATCATATGTCTACAATATCGGCAAGCACGGCTGCGAAACTTGATGAAAAAATAAAACCAGCAACAACAGCGAGCAAAAAAAGTGAACCTACGAACAAGAACAATAAGGTAAATCAAACAAATAAATCACAACCCAAGGCAGGGAATATGAATAAAAACCAAACGAAACAAAAACAACAGAATAATAGTGGAGTACAAAGAAAGAGTAAATCGAATAAGAATAACCAGCGGAGACAACAGAAAAATATAGCGCCCAAGCAACAGGCCCCAGTCAAAGAGACACCGAAGAAAATTGTTTACCATGAGACATTGACGGTAAATGAATTAGCTGAAAAACTTCATAAAGACACTTCTGAAATTATTAAAAAGCTGATGCTTTTAGGTGTTATGGCCACAAAAAATCAAGACCTTGATGATGATACTATTGAATTAATCTGCACAGAATATGGTGTAGAAGTAGAGAAGGAAATCATTCTGGAAGATACTGATTTTGAAAAGTATTTGGTAGAAAATAAAGAAGAAGATCTTGTGAGCCGTCCAGCTGTTGTGACGATCATGGGTCACGTTGATCACGGAAAAACAACATTACTTGATTCCATCCGCCATACAAAAGTAACTGCGGGTGAAGCAGGCGGGATCACCCAACATATTGGTGCATATCAAGTGGAAAGTGCAGGACAAAAAGTTACTTTTCTTGATACCCCGGGTCACGAAGCCTTTACGAGCATGCGGTCCCGAGGAGCACAGGTAACCGATATTGCGATTTTGGTTGTTGCTGCAGATGACGGGGTTATGCCTCAAACAGTGGAAGCCATCAACCATGCGAAGGCTGCAGAGGTACCAATTATCGTCGCTGTTAACAAAATGGATAAAGAAGCGGCTAATCCAGATCGTGTCATGCAGGAACTGACCGAATATGAATTGATCCCTGAAGATTGGGGTGGAAGCACCATATTTGTTCAGCTTTCTGCGGTTAAAGGTGAAGGAATAGAAGAATTGATCGAAATGATTCTTCTTACTGCAGAGATGGAAGAATTAAAAGCTAATCCGAAAAACAAGGCATTTGGTACGGTGATTGAAGCCCAGTTGGATAAAGGACGCGGTTCAGTGGCAAGTCTGTTAGTTCAAGATGGAACACTACGGGTTGGACAAACGCTTGTAATTGGTAACACGTATGGTCGTGTTCGTGCTATGGTCAGTGACCTTGGTAAGCGAGTAGAAGCGGCAGGGCCGTCCACTCCAGTAGAAATAACCGGATTAAATGCTGTGCCACAAGCTGGCGATCAATTCCTCGTATTTTCCGACGAGAAAAAAGCCCGGCAAATTGGTGAAACCCGAGAGCAAAAACACATCCAAGAATCACGTGGCGGTCAAGCGAAAGTAAGTTTGGATGATTTATTCGAACAAATTAAAAAAGGTGATATGAAAGAAATTAATATTATCATTAAAGCGGATGTTCAAGGTTCGGCAGAGGCGCTTGCTTCGTCCTTAAGAAAGATTGAAGTCGAAAATGTACAAATTAAAATTATTCATATCGGTGTTGGAGCGATTACCGAATCTGATATAATTTTAGCATCTGCTTCTAACGGTGTTGTCATCGGTTTTAACGTACGGCCTGACGTAAACGCACAAAAAGCAGCTGAATTGGAAAAAGTCGATGTACGGTTGCACCGGATTATATATAAAGCTATTGAAGAAATTGAAGCTGCGATGAAAGGGATGCTTGATCCGGAATATGAGGAGAAAGTTATTGGGCAAGCAGAAGTTCGCGAAACATTTAAGGTATCTAAAATTGGAACCATTGCAGGAAGCTACGTAACGAATGGAAAAATTTTGCGCAATGCAAGTATTCGTTTAATAAGAAATGGCGTTGTCCTTTATGAAGGGGAGATTGACGCGCTTAAACGATTTAAAGACGATGTAAAAGAAGTGCAGCAAAATTACGAGTGTGGAATCACGATCAAAGACTTTAATGATATTAAAGAAGGCGATATTATTGAAGCATTCGTCATGGAAGAAATCGAACGGAAATGATAATGTATGCTGAGGTGGAATGCGTTATTTACGATACGCAATCGCTAAAACAAAAGCGCTCCATTTTAAAAAGTATGATTGTCAAATTGCGTAAAGATTTTAATGTTACGGTAGCTGAACTGGACTATCATGATTTATGGCAGCGGACAAAAATTGGAATTGTGACTATATCCAATGAACGTAAAATGGCCGAAAAAATCATTCAAGAAGCATTAAAAACAATTGATCAAAATACGGAGTTGGAACGCACAATAACAAATGTAAATCGTATTTAACCGTTATGTTTCTTTCGTATTAAAATGTTTAATTATCCAAAGAATAAGAAGATCTTTTCCTATCTTCTAATTTGAGGTGAATGGAATGAGCGATGTACGAGCAAATCGAATAGCAGAGCAAATGAAAAAAGAAATTGGAGACATTTTAAATCGTAAAATTAAAGATCCTAGAGTAGGTTTTGTTACGATTACGGATGTGGAAGTGACAGGAGATTTGCAGCAAGCAAAAGTTTTTATTTCTGTACTTGGGGATGAAGAAGAAAAAAAGGAATCTCTAATTGGCCTGGCTAAAGCAAATGGTTTTATCCGAGCCGAAATAGGCAATCGAATAAGGCTACGAAAAACACCTGAACTTTTTTTTGAAATAGATGAATCAATCGAGTACGGTAATAGAATCGAAACGCTGCTGCGAGATTTAGATAAATAAACTAAAGTCTGACTCACGATTTAAGTAACCGCGAGTCAGATTTTTCCATTTGATTACATTAAAAAAACAAGAATGGGGGGATGAAGTTGAATGGTATCTTACCTTTATGGAAACCAACAGCGATGACATCCCATGACTGTGTTATAAAAGTAAGAAAAATATATGGAACGAAAAAAGTTGGCCATACCGGCACGCTCGACCCGCAAGTAGAAGGGGTATTGCCCATCTGCATAGGACAAGCAACCAAACTTGTACCTTTCATGCAAGAAGCAAAGAAAACATATATTGCTCGTGTAGCTTTAGGGAAAGCAACGGAAACGGAAGATGCAGAAGGAGCGGTCATCGCGGAAAAAGAAGTGATTACACCGCCAACCGATGATGAAATTACTTATGCTTTAAAGCGATTTGAAGGAGTTATTACACAAATTCCTCCGATGTATTCTGCAGTAAAAGTGAATGGAAAAAAGCTTTATGAATATGCACGCGCTAATCAAGAGGTGGAGCGGCCCTCAAGAAAAGTGACGATCCACGAAATTACAAAATTGAACGACAAAGATAAAGATAACACATTTCAAATCAAGGTCGTATGTTCCAAAGGGACATATATTCGAACTTTATGTGTTGATATTGGTAAGCAATTAGGATACCCCGCCCACATGGCTCATTTAATTCGTGTGGAAAGCTGTACCATTGCAGCAGAAGATACGGTTGATTTTGCTACTATAGAGCAAGCGAAAGCAGAACAGAAAGAGCGTTCTCTACTGATGCCGATGGTATCTGGTCTGAAAGGAATGGGCCGAATCGAAGTAACAGATGAAGAAAAAGGAAAAATTTTGCACGGGCAAGTTCTTGATAAGCCAACAAGCCCAATAGCAACCGATCCCTTTTTAATGATTAATCATGATCAGTTGCTCGGAATTTATCAAACACACCCAAGAGACTCGAATAAAATAAAACCTGTTCGTATTTTTAATGGATAAAAAGTGAAGGTGAACAATATGGAAACAATTTATTTAACATATCCACATCCATATCAAGTTGAGAATCTGCCGGAAACAACAGCTGCAATTGGTTTTTTTGATGGAATTCATAAGGGACATCAGAAAGTAATTAGAACTGCAGTCAAACAAGCGCAGAAAAAAAAGATGGCAAGTGCGGTTATTACTTTCTCTCCACATCCTTCTGTCATTTTAAAAAGGGATCAGACGGTCGACGTAAAATATATTACGCCTCTTCCGGAAAAACAAGAGCTTATGAGAAAATTACAGGTGGATCGACTATATATTATTACGTTTAATAATGAACTCTCAGCATTACCTCCACAGCAATTCATAGATCATTTTATTATTGGCCTTAATATTAAACATGTTGTTGCCGGATTTGATTTTTCTTTCGGTTACAAAGGAAAAGGAAATATGCAGAATATTAACCAGTTTTCCAGCGGTTTGTTTTCCTCAGAAGCTATTGATAAAGTTGAGGAAGATGATGAAAAAATTAGCTCTACGAAAATTAGAAAGCTTCTAAATGAAGGAAATATGAAAAAAGCAAACACATTATTGGGCAGACATTTAACCGTAAGTGGTAAAGTGATTGATGGAGCTAAGCGGGGAAGAACGATCGGGTATCCAACTGCAAACTTACAAATAGATAAAGAAGCTTTACTGCCTAAGACGGGAGTATATGCGGTTAAAACGTATATACAAGGTGATGAAAAAGCGTGGGAAGGAATGGCCAATTTAGGTACAAACCCAACGTTTACAGATGATACTGATGTCTCACTGGAAGTTCATCTACTTGATTTCGATGCAGATTTATATGGAAAGAACCTTACAATTGAATGGCATCAATTTATTCGTGACGAAGAAAAATACGATGATGTAAATGATCTTATCAAGCAAATACAAGAGGATGAACAGACAATAAGAGCAATTTTTCAAGACCCCGAAAAATAAATTTTGCTTGCAATTTTACTGTGAAAGATGTACGATTAAACACGTAACCTTCGCTTGGCAGTACGTTTACTCCGACGATTGCTGGGGGAATGGGGATCTTAAAAATTATAGGAGGTGGGCCTGTTGGCTATAACGAAAGAACGTAAAAATGAGATTATTAACGAGCATAAGGTTCATGATAATGATACGGGTTCTCCTGAAGTGCAGATTGCTGTGCTTACAGAAGAAATTACTACATTAAATGATCATTTACGTACGCATAAAAAAGATCATCATTCACGTCGTGGTCTTTTGAAAATGGTTGGTAAACGCCGTAATTTATTGAATTATTTACGTAAAAAAGATGTTACGCGTTATCGTGACTTGATTCAAAAACTCGGATTACGCAGGTAATATTAAAAGCAGGAGCAATCCTGCTTTTTTTACGTCATTTTGCTATTATTATATCAAAAAGGCTGTTTTCTAAAAGATTGTTGTTTTGTACATTAGATCACTAGCGTTGCATAAATGTATTTTAATTATTCGGTAAATTATTTATTTCTCTATAAGACAAAAAAGATAACAACCTAATAAAGGTGGCACTGTCCATTTGGTAAAATTATACATTTAATACTTGGG